>CAZCEL010000649.1:0-2113 GCA_964497175.1 uncultured Bifidobacteriaceae bacterium | reverse complement strand
CGTACTCGCCGGGCGGCACGCTCCGCTTGTAGAAATTGCCGCGCGTGTCGGTCTCGAAGGTGACTTCACCGCCCCTGTTCGGATCCTTGAGGCGAAACTGCACGCCCGCTACCCCCTTGCCCTGTTCGTCTTCGACCGTGCCCCGAAAGATGCCCATCTCGAGCTGCGCCCCGGCGGCGTCGAGGGACGCCGCCGGGAGGAGCAGGAGCGCGAGCGGCACCCAGATTCGAATCGAATGCGTCACAGCCATCTCTGGAACCCTTGACAACCGGAAACTTGACCCGACAGGTCAAGTTTCCGGGTTCGCAAGTGACCGGTGCGGGCCGAGGCCTGCTAGAACCTGAACCGGAGACCCAACTGCATCTGACGCGGGAAGTTCGCCGAGGTGGGAACCATGAAGGTCCGGCTTGCCCGGTTCCCCGACGGAGGCGTGAGGTTCAGCCGGTTCGTCGCATTGTACAAATCCCAGAACAGGTCGAGGCCCGTACCGGCTGCCAGCGGAATCGCGTACCGCACCGACAGATTCAGCTCCACGAAGTTTGGCCCGTCGATCCCGTTGATGACTGCTCTGCCCTCGCCGTCGACCTCCGACAGAATCGGCCGGGTCGCGTCATCGACGCCCCGCACGGGTCGGTCGGTACGGTCCGCGTCGCGGTTGCCGTCGAGCCCCGTGGTCTCGTTGATGGGCGCGCCCGACGACGCGCTCAGCACGCCCGCCACGCTCAGATCCCTCCACACGTTGAAAGTGCCGCTCATCGCCAGCACGTGCCGCCGGTCGAAGGCGAACCGGCCATAATCCGCACGGATGTCGTTGTCGAGCCAGACTCGCCGGGCGTCCGGGTTCCCCAGCCCGACGTAGTTGCTCTTTTGCAGCGTGTAGGCGTGCCGCATGCTCCAGCGGTTGGAGAACCGCTTCACGACCGACACCTGCAGCGACTTGTAGTCGCCGTCGAACTCGGGGCGGGTCTGGTACTGGAGCACGCGGGAGAAGTTCACCCCGCGCGCCGCGGCTGGAATGATCCGGCCGTCGGGATCGAACCCATTGACTCCTGGGCGCACGCCGTTGACCGGCTCGTTGATGTCCACGATGCCGAGCTGGTCGCGAGACACGTTGGCCACATAGTCGACCGTGACGGCCAGATTGCGTGTCAGTTCTCGTGCCACGCCGAGGCTCCACGACCACTGGTACGGCATCGCACGGTCCTCGCTGTCCACGCGCGGATTCCGATTGAACGTGGTGCCTGCGAGAATCGCGTCGCGCAGCTGCCGGAGCTCTGCCTGTCCGGCCGCGCTGAGCGCGGCGATGCCAGGGTTCCCTGCCGAGTCCGTCGTCACATCCGGGCGCAGCACCAGACTGGTGGGATCGGTGACGGTGATCTGGGGGAACTGCGTGATAATGGCCTGCTGCTGCAGGAAGATGTCGACGGAAATCGGGGTATAGGCGGTGAAGCGGCCTGCGCCGCCGCGGATGACCGTGGTGCCGTCCCCGGTGACGTCGTAGGCGAACCCCGCACGCGGAGCGAGGTCGTCACCGCTCTGCGGAACCTGGTCCTGATAGTCGAACCGCAGCCCAAGGTTCAACGTCAGGCGCCCGGTGGGGATCCACCGGTCCTCGACGAAGAAGTAGGCCCGTGAGTCCTTGCTGAAGGTGTTGAAGTCCTCGCTGGGCGGTCCGACGACGATATCGAACTGTCGCGGATAGGTGGCGAGGTTGGCCGGGTTGTACGGCAGGTCGTTTTCGAAGGTGAACGTGCCCGAATCGTTGAGGAGCCGCGGCACGGCCCGATTAAGGCTGAAGCCGGCACCCACCTTGAACGTGTGTTCGCCACCGAGATCGGGCAGGAAGTAGCTGAGGGTGTCGTCGATCGTGTACGTCCGGATTCGGGTGTCTTGACCCTGTCCGCCCGGCCCCGCTTGATAGCTCGGGTGCACGTTCGCCGATCCCATGGCGAACTGATCCCGCCCGGCGAGGCCCATCCGCCAATCCCGGTACGACCGGCTCTCTTTGAAGAACGTCTTTGCGCCCGTTCCGAGCTGCTCGCCGATCCGGCCGACCCGCAAGACGTTCGACGCCCGATCGGTGAACATGCTGTTCAGGGACACATTCATGAGC
>CAZCEL010000648.1:0-2128 GCA_964497175.1 uncultured Bifidobacteriaceae bacterium | reverse complement strand
CTACAGCAGCGCAGCCGCGCGCCGTGCGTTTTGTCGAAGCTGGTGCTTCAACAGCGGCGCCGCGATCGCGTCGAGCGCGCGCCCGAAGGCGCCCCACGGCGTGATCCATGCGATCTGCAACGTCACACGCGTGCCCCAGCCAAGGTCCTCGAAGCGATCCTCGCCGCGGAAGGGAATGCCCAGCGGCAGCGTGCCCTCGACTCGCCGCCAGACGCCCGGCTCGCAGTCGACGATGCGCCAGACACCGAGGTGCTCGCGGCCGAGTATGCGCAGGACCTGGGTGTACCCGGCTCCCGCGTGATCGAACGGTCCCCGAACGTCGCGAATCTCCCATTCAGTGTTCCAGCGGGACCACTGCTCGGGGTCCGTGAACAGCTGCCAGACGCGCGACCGCGGCGCACGAAACTCGGACGTCCCGGTGAATTGGCCCATGGTGGCGGCAATCAATCAGCGCAGACCTGACTCGGTCCCGTCTGAACCGCTCTCGCGCCCAAAAAGAAAAGGGGCAGCGGGTTGTCCGCTGCCCCTTTGACGGGCGCACAGATTGTTCGACGAGCTGATGCTACTTGGTCGTCGGCCAGAGGACGCCCTGGTTCGGGCTCGTCACCGGCCGGATGCCCCTGAAGACGAACTTCTGGACGCGCTTGCCCTCGTAGGTCTCGGTCGTGTAGACGTTGCCCTGCGAGTCGGTCGCGATGCTGTGGACGCCGAAGAACTGGCCCGGCTGGCGCCCGCCGTCTCCGAAGCTCGTGAGCAGCTGCAGCGAATCGCGCTCGACGATGTAGACCTTGGCGTTCTGGCCGTCGGCGATGTAGATGTAGCGCTGCTGCGCGTCCTTGGAGAACGCGACGTCCCATACCGAGCCGGCGGCGAGCGTGTTCTTTGCGTAGAACCCTTCCTTGACGAACTTGCCTTCCTTGGTGAACACCTGGATGCGGTTGTTCACGCGGTCGCAGACGTAGACGAAGCCATCGTTGGACACGTCCGCGCAGTGCACGGGATTTCGGAACTGCTGGGCCGGCGGCGCGGTCGGACTGTAGGGGCCGAGGTTCTCGTCGGTCGGCTTGTTGCCGTAGGCGCCCCAGTACCGCTTCATTTTGCCCGTGTCGCCGTCGAGCACCGCGACGCGCGTGTTGAAGTAGCCGTCCGCGATGTACGCCTCGTTCGCCTTCGGCTCCACGAAGATCTTGGCGACGCGGCCGAAGTTGTTCGGATCGTTGCTGCCGCGCTCGTACTTGGCCTGCTGCCCGGTGCCGGTGCCGACGCGGCGGGCGTTGGCCTTGCCGTACTGCGCCAGGAACTTGCCATCTCTCGTGAACTTCAGGACCTGCGAGTCGCCGCCGCCGTTGCCGCCGATCCACACGTTGCCCTTGTGATCGACGAAGATGCCGTGGTTGCTCTCCGGCCACTCGTAGCCCTGGCCGGGCCCGCCCCAGTGGGCGAGCAGCTTGCCCTCCTTGCTGAATTGAAGCACGGGCGGCGCGCCCTTGCAGCACTCGGCAATCGGCGTCGGCAGCTCCGCGCCCTTTTCGTTGTTGTTGAGCGTGGCCGAGCTGCGATGGATGATCCACACGCTGTCGTCCCTGTCGACCCAGACGCCAATCGTGCTGCCGAGCAGCCAGTGGTTCGGCAGCGGCTGCGGCCAGAAGGGATCGACCTCGAAGCGCGGGGCCTGCGGGGCGTTTCGCGCCTGCGCCTCGGCCTTGCGCTCGAAGAACCCGTACGCGACCGCCAGTACAGCGAGACTCCCCAGAAAGGCCGCTGCCACCAGACCGTTGCGCCTCGCTCTCATACCGTCCTCCTTCGTTCCGCTCCCATCATTGGCTCCGCGGGCGTCCGCCGCCACCGGCCCAGCCTGCAGCCGTGGCGCGCGTCAGTATACATGTGTTGGCCGCCTCTGTACCTGCCGATTCAGGGGCCGGGCCCGACCGGCCGGAGTGCCGTGCCAGGCGACGGAAAGGGGCCGCCCGACCGAGTGGCAGCACCCGGCCCCCTCGGGGGTCGGTCCCCTCGCAGGAGCGGCCAGCGCGGCTTCCAGTTGCGGGTAGCGAAGGCCACTCAGCTCCGCCGGCTGGCACCGTCGGTTGGCGGTCTGTTGGCGCCGGGTGGGGGAGCTTTGAGCCATAAT
>CAZCEL010000647.1:0-2129 GCA_964497175.1 uncultured Bifidobacteriaceae bacterium | reverse complement strand
TACACGCGTAAGATCGTCGGCAGCGTCAGATGTGTATAAGAGACAGCCGGAGAGCGGTTGACCCAACGTCTCGCTGACCTGAGCGGCCAGAGCCCTGATCTCACGACGAAGCTGATCCGGGCGGAGCTTGCCGATCTTCGACAAGTCCATCGCCTCGATCATCTGCTCGTGAAGGCTGGTCTTGAGCCGCTGAAATTCCTGCTTGCGCGAGGTCCACACGGCCGGGGCTTCCGGCAGCAGAGTTGAGCTTGTGATCATCGCAGGTCATCCTGTAATGCTGATTTTGCGAATGTACTTGTTTCGCGGCACGTCACATCGCGGGTCGGCGATCGCCGCGCGGGTTACCACCATGCACGCTTGAATCCGCACAACAAAGCAACCGTGGTCCGTCGCACGGACTTCCATGACTCGGGCACCAACGAAACCGACCACAGTGACATTCAGATCGCGGCCTGAGTTCGTTTCCGCATGGGCTGCGAACAATGGCCAGATGCGACATTGACCACGAATCGCGCTCATGGCCGCGGCCAGATTGGCTGGGGTTTGAAACCGGCCAGGCAGCGAAAGAGTGCCATTGGGACCGAGTTCGATCACTCCGCCACGCTGTTCCAGATCATTGGGTTCAATCCCCAAGCGAGTCTGGCGCATCATCGTTCGGTCATCGAACCGGTGGCAAAGCTGAACACCCACAACATTGGGTTGATCGTGCTCAGCTCCTTCTTTCACCTCGTGGCCGAAGGTCAGCTCCAGTTCGGTAAGCCCGTCACCCCGTCGGACAACTTCGCAGCACTCGTCGTCCATCCCGAACCTATCAGAGCCACGACGCTTGATGATGGCCTCTTCCCACGTGTCGAGCCTGCGGCAGTGCGGGTCGCTGCTCAGAATCGCCCACGGCACCAGCGGGATCGGCACGCCGCAAACCGGTTTGAATCCGACGATCTGATCGTCCAGCGAGGCCTGGGAACTTGCCACCACATCGGCCGTGCAGACTCCTAAAACCGACCCCAACAAGAGTCCCACGGGATTGTTGCGCGATGCGGTACGCCGTGCAGTCACTTGCACGGTGTCGGGCATGCCTGGAAAGTCGGCATCGAACTGACCAATCTGCCCCGGAATTCGGACGAGCCGGCCGACGTGGATGTCGCAGTCGCCAAGCTCATCGGGCTCACCACGCAGTTCCGTCGGATCACAACCGGTGAAATTGAAGCCGGCAAACCGGCGTGCTGCCTCAATGGCCTCGCGCCGGTGCTCGTGCGGGTCGCAGGTCCGCTTGAGTTCGTGGTCGTGAACGAGTGCCCGCGCTGCGGCCAGCGCCGCCGCGTCGGCCGCTCGCGCCAACTCGACGTGAGCAATGTTCATGTATGCCCAGTCGACGGCCAGGGCCAAGACACCCAAGAGTACGGTGAACGAGACGACTAGGGCAGGCGTCAGGCTGCCCCGGCGTCGCTGGTGCTGAACTGGTGTAGTCCACCGATAGTGCATGCTTGCTCATCCCTGTCCGTACGATCGACCGTCAATTCCGGCCAAGCTCCTGGAGCCTAGCTCGACTGTCCTCCCGTTATCGGAGCAGACTGATTGCCGCGAGCACTCGGTCCCGGCTGATTCCCGGCGGGAGCCTGCGGAGTCGTCTGAGTTCGCTGCGAACTGTTGCGACGCACGCGGCCCGGCGGGCTGGCCTGAGTGCCGGCGCCCGGAATGCGACGAGTCGCCTGCTTGGCGGCCTCAAACTCCAATTCCTCGTGGCGAGCGCCGCGGTACATCTCCGCGTAGAACGTCTTCGGCGGCGCTGCGACGGTCGGTTCTGGCGGCGGTTCAATGCCAAGCAGTTCCTGAAGCGTGATGCGCTTTGGCACCGCGTTGTTCGGATCCTCCTCAGGATTCCGTAGCGAGAGCTGCAGGCGGCCGTTCCCTTTGGCCAACACCAGGGCGTTGGCATCATCCGGGCTGACGGCCACGGTTACACTCAACGTCTGGCTTTGTGCCTGATTCGCGTTCGCCGCGGCGCGGTCGATGCTCTTATCGACGGCCAGTACCTCCACACCCTGCAACAGGGTCATCGTCGAGCCGCCCTTCACCTGATCGCCCTGACGAACCGGATCGATCGTCATGAGGATATCGACGATATCACC
>CAZCEL010000646.1:0-2148 GCA_964497175.1 uncultured Bifidobacteriaceae bacterium | reverse complement strand
CTCAGATGACAGCCGATCAGTACATCGCTAGCGCGGACGAGTTCTGGCGACGCCTCCGCGCGTTGTACCTCGCACGCAAGCCGGCCAGGACCGAGCCGATCAGGGAACCCCTGGAACTGGTTGTGGCGGCCCTCATCTATCACTATCGGGCCTTGCAGGTCTTTACGAAGCCAGAGTCCCTGCATGTTCTTTCCCGAGGCACACTCACGTCGTTAGAGCCAATCTTGCGGCGCGAGCTAAGGACATTGAACGCGCATGAATCGAGAAAAAGTTCGTGGTTTTCGCCGATCGCGCTGATGCGCGTTCAATGTCCTTTCCGTCCTCAGGCGGCGGTCTTGAGGCCTGTGACTTGCGCCAGGTGATCGAAACGCGCGTTGAGGTCGGCGAGGGCACGGTCCAAGCGGTGTGGAGAAGCCTCCAGGCTCTCGCGCAACGCCACATCGAGACTATCCAGCGCTGGCGCGAGCAGGCGTTGGTGCAGCTTCGTGAGGTAGAGCACCGCCCGATAGCCCACGTCGGTCAAGGTGTAGAGGTTTCGGCGCGGGACCTTGCGCACGACACCCTTCCCGCGGAGCTTGCGCAACTCGTAAGCCAGGCGCGGGGGCGTGACCTCCGCGGCCTCGACGCCCAGACGCTCCACCAGCACCGCGCGCAGGTCGGTGAGGGAGAAGGCCTTGAAGGTGAGCCCGGCGCAGCCCAGGGCTTCCAGGACCCGCATCGGCCGAGGCGCGCCGAACCGAAGACCGGCGACGCGCTGCCCTCCATCCGTGGAGGGGGTAACGAGCCGCTCGAACGTCGAGCGGTCCAAGGCCGTGGCGAGGGCCACGGCTTGCGCTTTCTGGAAGCGCGTAATCGCGTGATACGCGACGGTGCCCAGGTACCCCAGGTGCACCAGGCTCTTGCCGATGTTAAAGTCCCGCGGGTCGTTGATGCAAACCTCCGTGCGCAGCACCCGGCCGCCCTTGTTGTACTGCTTGAGCCAGCTCCGCTTGTAGAAGACCTTCAGGCAACTCACGACCCCCTGCCGCAGGAGCCGGGTCGTGAACGCCCCCGGCGTGTTCTTCTGGATGCGCCGGTCGAAGACGACCTTGAGCATGTCGGGCCGCCCCAGGTGCAGGTGCTCCCGGAGCAACTCCTCGTAGACGCGGTTGAGGACCTGCGTCTGGTGGAAGATCACGTTGTCGCTGAATTCGACCTGGTAGATCGAGAGGTAGCAAGGATAGCCAGCGGCGCGCTCCGTCGCCGTGAGGGGATCCGGGACCTCGGCCAGCCAGCGCCGAGCGATCTGCTCGACGAGTGGGGCGTCGAAGCCGTCGGCGATGGCGTTCAGCGCCGCCGGATCGGCGACGGCGACGATGCAGTTGTCGTCCGGCTCGAAGGCGATGTGGCGTCGGCGCAGTTGGGCAGCGAGATAGCCGTGGGCGTTGAGCCAGATCCGCGTCTGGAACGGGGGATAAGAACTGATGCGCACGAAGCCGTCGCCATACTCCCGGTCCCGCAGGTAGAAGTAGTAGTGGCTGACGAGGCGGCGATCTTCTTTGACCCGGAAGTTGGTGGCACGGCCGCCGGCGTGGTAGCTGGCGAACACGCGCGCCGACTCTTGGTGCACGACGATGGCGATGACGCCCCAGCGGTCGGCGCGGGCCGCGGCGTGCAGCTTCCGCTGGCCGAGTTCGCCAGGCTTGGTCTGCCCCCGCGCGCGCAGGATGGGAATCCCTTGGGTCTGGGCGAAGTTGTGGACTTCGGTGACGAAGCGCTCGGTGATCCACTTGAAGACGTGCCCCGAGAGGATCGGCTTGTGGCAGACCTCGCGCAGAAAGTGCGCCACCGCACCTGGGGTCTGCAACGTCGGGATGTAGGCGTTCAAGATCAGCCGGTCAATCGAGCGATACGTGAAGGCCACCGCGGAGTCGCAGACCTCGGCCAGCGTCTTCATTCCAGCCTCCTGCCCCCCAGGTGGCCGGAGTCTATTCCACTCTCGCCTGGCGGATCGAGTTGCCGTTCAACCAACCCGGGGCCGCCGCCACGGCCGGCTTCGCCTCCGCCCGACCTCGGCCCCGGGACACGCCCACCGGCCGCGGCCAGTTTCCCTTCCCGTGCGGGGGACGCAGTTCCCCGCCTCGGGGGTGAGGGCGAAGCCCTGCTAGA
>CAZCEL010000645.1:0-2151 GCA_964497175.1 uncultured Bifidobacteriaceae bacterium | reverse complement strand
CGCAGCGCGATCGTGCGATCGCAGCTACCCGCGACGTTCATGTCATGCGTGACGATCACGACCGTGGAGCCGAGGCGCGCGTGCAGATCGCGGACGAGCGCCAGAATGTCTTCGCCCGTGCGGGTGTCGAGGTTGCCGGTCGGCTCGTCGGCAAGGAGAATCGGCGGAAAGATCGAGAGAGCGCGCGCGATGGCGACACGTTGGCGTTCGCCGCCCGACAGCTCGTCCGGGAGGTGGTGGATGCGGTGGCCGAGCTGGACCAGCTCGAGGAGGTCGACCGCCCGTGCGTGTACCTTGCTCCGCGGCCAGCCCCGCAGGTGCAGCGGCAGACCGACGTTCTCCAGGCAGGAGAGCGTCGGCAGCAGGTTGAAGAACTGGAAGATGAACCCGACCTTGTCGCGCCGCACGCGGGTGAGATCGTCGTCGGAGAGCCTGGCGAGGGCCTGGCCGTCCACCCGGACTTCGCCTGAAGACGGGCGGTCGAGACCGCCCACGAGGTTGAGCAGGGTGGACTTGCCGGAGCCCGAGGGGCCGATGACCGAGACCAGCTCGCCTCGCGCAATGGTCAAGCTGACCGTGTCGAGGGCGGTCACCTGGCGGCGGCCGTTGAACTGCTTGGTGACGCGGTCGAGAACGATCACGGGCGATTATGTGAATAGTTTCACAAATATGTCAAATTGCCTCGGATTCTGTGCCAAACTACACAGATCCAGACGGAGGCCCCGTGCGGATCGACGCGACCGACCACATTCTTCCTCTGCGGATTGCCGACCGGCACACGCTGCAGGTGCTGGTGCAGGAGTTCCAGCTGACGCTGCTTCCAGGCGGCGGGCGCAGACTCACACTTCGGCTCCACCCGGATCAACTCGCCTTCTGGAATCGCGAGGGCCGCCGCCAGGTGAGCGACGCCGTGCTGTCGTCGGCCGCTGAGCTCGACGAGGCTGGGCGGATGCTTCAGGCGGCCTGGTCCGGGACGTCAAGCGGCGACCGGAAGATCCGGTACCCGATACCATTCCGATACGTCAGTGGCGGCGCGCTGCCGCTCGTCCGCTTCGAGAACAACGACTACTACTGCCTCTTTTACCGGGAGATCTTCCCTGTCGGCTGGAACATCGCCAACGGGGGCAGCGACAACCGCCACGAGCTCCTTCGCCCGTTCGACATCGTCGACCGGGAGCTGCGCGAAGAGCTCGTGATCTTCAACCCTGAGCAGGGCCGCCGCTACGTCTTTCAGGGAGACGCGGACAGGCCGTCGGACTGGCCGGAATTCGCCGTCGCCCGGCGTGTGATTCAGCACTCGGTCGAGCGTCAGGGCCAGAGCATCGACTTCAGCCATATGGCGGTCGCCACGCTCGCCTACAAGTGGATCGACGGACCGGACCTGCTGGTGATCGAGGTCCCCGGCCGCAGTCCAGTCCGCCTGCAGTCCTGCTACTTGAACGTCAACGCCGAGGATTTCGGTATCGAGATCGACCGGGTGGTGCGCTTTCGCATCGAGCCGGGCGACATGATGATCGATGCCGAGACGCTCGAAACCGGTCCGCTCGAGGAGGCCGCCGTCGTCAACGCGCCTATCGGGCTGTTCGAGGTCCGGCGGATGCATCGCGACCTGGACGTGTCACACAGCCTTCTCCCCGACATGTTCTTTCATGATGGTGTTCTGTACCGCAACGGCGCAGACCTCGACGATTTCGTGCGCACGGTATTTTTCCCTGATGTCTCCAGGCGTCTCAGTGACGTGCAGCGGGGCGAGTACGAGCAGGCGCCGCTCAAGTACGACCTGTGCCCGGCGACGCGCCGCATCATCGGGCGCTACAGGACCGACATGGAGGGCCGCGTCCCCGGCCCGGACGACGTTCCCAGGGACGCTGCTTATGACGTGTTCGTCAGCTTCGCGGGCGAGGACCAGCGGTACGCCGTCGAGCTCGTCGACGCGCTGAATCGGCGCGGCAAGCGCGCCTTCTTCAGCGCGCGCGATATCAGGGTCGGCTGGTGGAGCGAGGCGATCGATCGGGCGATCGAATCGGCCTCATGTCAGCGGATGCTGGTGGTTGCGACCTCCCGCGACCATGTCCTGAAGGATGCGGTCGCCTACGAGTATCGAGCGTTTCACCAGATGATCCTGACCGGCCGCAAGCCCAGACAAGGCTT
>CAZCEL010000644.1:0-2161 GCA_964497175.1 uncultured Bifidobacteriaceae bacterium | reverse complement strand
GGCGTGGCCCACGTCGTCGGATCCTCGACCGTGAACCGGTAGAGCAGCGTGTTGGCGTCGAGGCGCGTGAAGCGCTCGACGATGTGGAGCTTTTCGGAGGAGCCGCGGAACCGGGTCTTGTCGGTGAAGTTCGTGGTGTCGACGACCAGCGTGTCGCCCTCCCACCGGCCGACCGAGTCGCCCATCCACTTGCGGATGTGGGACGGAAGGTGGGGCTGGTTCATCCGGATGATCCGCGCATCGTGGACCATCTCGACGAGGATCATGATCCTGTCCTTCGTCTGCACGATCTGCTTGAGGTTGTTGTAGAAGTAGTTGGGCAGCGTGGGTGGACCCGACGAGGAGCCGAAGGCGATGATGCACCGCTCCGCCAGGGGCCGGATCTCCGGGTCGTCGAAAGCGCCCTGCCCCTGGGGATTGAGGTTCTCGGGGGCATCGGAGGTCGGGCGTGCAACGCGCCCCGGAGGTGTGGAGTTCCGGGTCTTGGCTTCCGGAAGCTGCGGCGGAATCTTGCCGTTGGGTGGATCGATGATGAGCGAGCTCCGGTACTGGCCCTCCATCCTGATCACCTTGGACCCGCGCTGAATCCAGAAATTGTTGTAGCCGCCGACGTTGGCCCCGACGGCTCCCGCGGTCCTATCGACCGGACTTGGCTCGGCCGCTCGCTCGACGCGTGTGACTTCGGCACGCTCCAGCTTACGTGCCTCGTCCTCGGTAATGATGAGCGAGGCGATCCCGTCGGGCCGCTCGACCGGCGTGATCGTTTCCACGTTGTACACGCCCTGCAGGTCGGGATGCCCGTCAGGGGTGCGGGGCGGCGTGTACCTCGCGGTCCCGGCGCGAGTGCCGGCAGCCTGGCCGTCGAGCCGTGCGGGCAGGACGGTGACGACGAGGAGCGCGGCGGTGAGCGGAGCGATCGTGAACAGCCACTTGCGCATATCGCCTCCAGGGTTCCCAGTAAACACGAGTGTCAGGGAATCATACGCTCCCGCCCTCCCTCCGGCAACACCAGGCCTTCTCGACCTGGCCGGGGACGCGAGGGTGCCTTGAAAACCCCGGCGCGTTCCCGGTATCGTATTAACCCGCTTTTTCGAATCCGGCCGGGCGTCCAGATGACGCGTCCGGGCCGCGTTCCCGATTCACCCTTTTCTGGAGGACGTGCCGCGTGCCTTCGACTGCAGTTTCCGCGCCGCTGGTCGTTCGTCGATTCGGCGAGACCGAGCGGCGGGACCGCTGGTGGATCCAGCCGCTCGTCGTGTTCCTGGGCTTCTCGACATTCGTCGTCTACGCGACCTGGGCCACGTTCCAGGGCGAGCATTACACCTTCGGGCCGTACCTTTCACCCTTTTATTCGCCGGAGCTGTTCGGTTTCTCCGAGCACAGCTGGTTCGGGCCGCCGCCGGCCATCTGGCCCGACTGGCTGCCGTTCTCGCCGGCGCTGCTGATTCTCCCAATCCCGCTGTCCTTCCGGTTCACGTGCTACTACTACCGCGGCGCATACTACAAGGCGTTCTGGGCCGATCCGCCCTCGTGCACCGTCGGCGAGCCGCGGTCGCACTATCTGGGTGAGCATTCCTTCCCGCTGATCCTGCAGAACGTGCACCGCTATACGCTGCTACTCTCGTTCTTCGTCCTGATCATTCTGTCCTACGACGTCTGGAAGGCGCTGTGGTTCACCGACGAGGCGACCGGGGCCGCGACGTTCGGTCTAGGCGTCGGCACGCTGCTGCTGGGCGTCAACGCCGTGCTGATCGGCGGCTACCTGTTCGGCTGCCACTCGATGCGTCATCTGGTCGGCGGAGGGTTCGATCAGGTGTCGAAATCGCCGTTCGGCTACCGGACGTATTCGTGCGTGAGCTGCCTGAACCGGCGGCACATGGTCTGGGCCTGGTCGAGTCTCGTGATGGTCGGCTTTGTCGATCTGTACGTCCGGCTGTGCTCCATGGGCGTGTGGACGGACGTCAGGATCTGGTGATGGCCGAGTATCTCACCCACGATCACGACGTGCTCGTCATCGGCGCCGGCGGCGCCGGCCTGCGCGCCGCCATCGAAGCCTCGGCGGCGGGCGTGTCGGTGGGGCTGGTCTGCAAGTCGCTGCTCGGCAAGGCCCACACCGTCATGGCCGAAGGCGGTATCGCCGCGGCGCTGGCCAACGTCGACA
>CAZCEL010000643.1:0-2166 GCA_964497175.1 uncultured Bifidobacteriaceae bacterium | reverse complement strand
ACGGTTGTTATGCCAGAATCTTCAGCGCGGTACAAGACCCGCTAATCAATTACGTCGAGACAAAACGCCCACGTGACCTCTGGTGCACCGTTCGGTGCTGGTCCTCCAAGGATTAATAGCCGCTGGGGTTCGACTGCCAGCAGACGAAGGCGTCCGTCATGCCAGGCAGCGCGGGAAAGATCGTTCCTACGGTCGGATGCTGTAGCTCCGGGACGACGCGCGTCGCGCTCTCCTGCCGGCCGTTGTCCAGCCAGTCGTAGCTGTACCAGCCGGCCCGGCTCCCGGCCCCCATTTGCACGATCCACGGCCACACGTCGCCCGGCGGTCGTCGAATCGTCACGCCGTGTGTCAGCGTGTCAATGGCCCGTGGAATTCGTTCGTCGCCCGGAAGCACACGGGTTCGTTCTGCCAGGGTCGCTCGAACCGATCGCGGCCACATCGTTGTCCTCCGCGTTACGTTCTTCGAGGCACATCCGATGCCAGCCCCCTGCGCGCTGCTCTTCATCGTGTGGCCCTGAAAGAGGGGGTTCGCGACCGAGCCAACGTACGTCGGCGGCGGTGACGATCCTGGAAATCCCGCCCCCATGGGCGAAATTTCCCAGCGTCTGACGCGATGGAGGCACGAATCGCGCCTGAAGTTCCTTGGGTTCTCCGTATTCAACGGGCACGAAGGGTGCTTTCGACGTGGAGGAGGCATTTTCATGTTCGCCGTCCTCCCCCACTCGCGCTCGCCGTGCTGTACTGGGTGCCGATTCGGCGGTGGTTCGGGTGCTGGGGTGCGACCGCCGCGGATCTCACCCGGACGACGGCCGGGGACGCCGCCGTCGTCAATCCCACGTATTCGGCCACGCTCGCGATCACGATCGGCGCAGGGCCGGAGCACATCTGGCCGTGGCTCGTGCAGCTTGGGTATCAGCGCGGCGGGTTGTACAGCGACGACTGGCTGAATCGGCTGTTCGGGTATCTCGATCGGCCAAGTGCCGAGTCGATCCTTCCGCAGTTTCAGCAGTTGGCTGTTGGCGACGAGATCCCTATCGGCCGCGCTGGCGGATTCCCGGTCACCGCCATCGAGCCGTATCGAGCGCTTGTGCTCAGCGGCACCGGCGATGGCTTCGCGTGGGTCTGGCAGTTCGGACTGCATCCTGTCGCATGCTGCATGAAGAGACACTCTATGCTGGGCGTCACCGATGTGAGTCGCGCGCACGCGCCGACGATCAGCGAACCCGGTTGGATTGGCGCTAAATGGAGAAGGGCCTCGCTCGCCTGCGGTGTCCTCTCGTCTCTCTTGTACGTGATCAGCATTGACGTGATCGCTGCCCTTCGGTACCCGGACTACCACGGCTACACATCTCAAATGGTCAGTGAGCTGATGGCCGTCGGCGCTCCAACAAGGACTCTCCTCGTTTGGCTCTTCGTCCCGTACAACCTGCTGGTGTTCGCCTTTGCTGCGGGTGTTTCGGCGTCGGCCGAAGGAAAGCGCGCTACGCGCCTCGCGGCCACTGCGCTGGTCGCATACGGAGTCGTGAGCACAGCGGGGCTCTTGCTCACGCCGATGGACCTTCGAGGAACTGTGGACTCATCGCGAGACACTCTGCACATTGCAGCCACGTTTGTGATGTCGATTTTCATCGTGGCGTTCATTGCATTCGGGGCTTTTGCGCACGGGACGCGCTTCCGACTCTACTCATTTTGGACCATCGCCACGGTTGTGGTGTTTGGCGCGCTGGTGGGGTACCTGGCTGGCCCCATGCCGGGTCCAACGCCATGGTTGGGCCTGATGGAGCGCGTCAACATCTATGCGACGATGCTCTGGATTTCGGTCTTCGCCGTTTCCCTGCTGCGTGATGCGGCATTATCACCAGGAATCAACGATGAGGACTCGCGGTGGCCGAGATGACACGGCGAATCGCTGGCGCATCGGCGTCTGGCTCGGGCAGATTTCGCGACCTGGTGCGCCAGGCGACGCTCGCGGCGTCGAGCCACAACACGCAACCGTGGACATTCGCGCTGGATGAACGGTCGATCACGATCCTTCCCGACTTCACGCGCCGAACCCCGATCGTCGATCCCGACGATCACCACCTGTTCGTCAGCTTGGGTTGCGCCACAGATGCCTATTCCGGCCATGATGAACGGCCATTCCGGGGATCGTGATCACCGATTCCG
>CAZCEL010000642.1:0-2180 GCA_964497175.1 uncultured Bifidobacteriaceae bacterium | reverse complement strand
ACGAGATCATGCCTAGTCTCGTGGGCTCGGAGATGTGTATAAGAGACAGTGGTTGATCGCCGCCAGTGTGTGGGCTTCGCGTTGAAAGCGTGCAAGCCGTTCCGGATTCTGTGCAAACGCGGCCGGGAGGATCTTCACCGCAACGTCGCGGCCCAGTTTCGTATCGTGCGCCCGATACACCTCGCCCATGCCGCCCGCACCGAGCGGACCGATCACCTCGTAGGCGCCAAGACGCGTGCCGGGCACAAGAGACATCGGGTCCGCACTCGCCGGACGGGTTATTTTAGAGCGGTTTCACGTTGCGTGCAGCGAAGACCACCCTGTTGCGGGCCGCACTGGCGACAGTCGGCAAGCCGTCCCGGAGGCGGCCATGTGGATTTGCGCCACTTGCATTCTGTCCAAGTCGGCTGGTTTGCCACCTTCGGTGCCGCGAGTGCTGGCTGACGGACGTGCGAGCACGCCCTCTTCCATCAGTGCGAGAAGGCGGCCAGTTCCGCCACGATCGCGTCCATCGTCTGATCGACCTCGTGTGTGGCGGCGCCGACGTTGTTCGCGATGACGGCGAAGGCCAGCAGATCGTTGTCGGCGGTCCTCACGTATCCTGCCAGCGCGCGCACATTCGACAGCGATCCCGTCTTCGCGCGCGCGTTGCCCTCGGCCTTCGTGCCCTTCATCCGCTCGGCGAGCGTGCCCTCCCTGCCTGCGACTGCCAGGGAGGCCAGAAACGGCGCACGCAGCCGATCCTGCCGGTGGACGTGCGACAGGACGGCCACGAGCGTCTCGGGGGCCATCAGGTTGTAGCGCGACAGGCCGGATCCGTCGGCCATCTGCATGCCGGCAGGATCGATTCCCCAGCCATCGAGCGTCTCTCGCACGGCGCGCAGGCCGGCTTGGGTCGAGCCGGTGCCTGAAGCGGGCCGGCCAAGAGTCTTCAACAGGGTTTCCGCGTACATGTTCTGGCTCAGCTTCATCATCGTGCCTGCCAGCGCCGCAAGCGGCATCGACCGGTGCGTCAACAGGGGGCTCGCGTCCGACCGTCTGATCGGCGTGGCGAGATCGTCGATGTCCACGGCGCCCCCACGCACGTCAATGCCGTTTGCTGTCAGCGCGCCAAGCAGGCCGCTCACGAAATACCGCGTCGGATTCTCCACCGCCACGTTCCGGACGAGTCCTCCGTCGAGCGCGACGGACCCGCGCAGCTCAAGGACTGCGTCACCTCCGATCGGTCGGATCGAGAGGTCGTTCGCGACGCCGGCAAGCGAGGTTCGAATGAGGTTCTTCAAGCGCATCTCCACCCATTCAGGCCTGACCGTGACCTCGGCAGACGCGCCTTCTGTCGATCCCGGTCTGATGCTGATCTGAGCGGTGTTCTGGTTGAACTGAAGCGCCCCGGTCCTGGCGGCGTACCCCATCCCGAGATCGTCCCACGCCCACCCGGCACCGAGCCCCTCGTCCTCGAACGCATCGTCGTCGCCGACGATCCGCCCGGAGACCGTGCGCACGCCGAGGGCCTTCAGCCGTTCGGCCCACGACTGGAACAGGCGCGTGCCCTCGCCGTTCCAATCGTCGACCGTGGGGTCGCCGGAGCCGACGACCAGCAGATCGCCATCGAGAAACCCGAAGTCGATCGCCCCAATCCCGAGCACGTGTGTCTCGAAGACGTACTCCCATCCCAGGCGTTCCGCGGCGGCGGCCAACGTGACGATCTTCATCGTCGATGCCGGTGTCAGCAGCTTGCGCGGGTTCAGCGAGTACAGGATGTCGCCGCTGTCGAGCGACCTGATGACGGCGCCCCACGTGCCCCGCGCGAGTGCTGGAGCAGCGAGCAGGCGGTCGATCGTCCTCTGGAGTCGGCTGATGCGGGCCGGCGGCGGGACCTGCGGGGACAGCACTGGACGCGGCGCGCCGCCACACGCCGCGAGCGCAACAAAGAAGACGACGGCGATGAATCGGTGCATGCCGATTCAGGCTATTTCGCGAGCTCGTCCAGTGCTTTGATCGCCTCGTCGAACTTGTCCGACTCGATCCTGGCAGCGCCGGGCTCGTCGGGACGTGACACGTACACGTCGGTGCCGGCTTTGCCGAAGGTGACGCGCTCTTCCTTCTTGCCCTCGTCGAACTTCGCGAGCACGGTCATCGCAGGCGAGTCGAGGCCGGTCTTGACGGCTGAGGCGACAAAC
>CAZCEL010000641.1:0-2189 GCA_964497175.1 uncultured Bifidobacteriaceae bacterium | reverse complement strand
GTGCGAGCAGAACACCTCCAGTTCCGGCTCCTGGTGCCGCGCTTGCTGACCGTGCCGCTGGCTCTGTGCCAGAACGGCCGCACCGACCAGCACCGCCAAAGCTAGCACCAACCCAAACGTCGCCGTCTTTCTCATCGTCTTCATCTTTGCCTCCTATTCTGCGTTCCGCGACAAAGCCTGCACTCCCCCGATCACGACGTCGCGACGCTCACCACCGCGACCATCAGCGTTCGCATACGCGCCTCCTGTCGATTAACTCGTAGGTTCCCACGAGTGAAGCTAGCCGTGTGATGACGTCCAGTTTACACGCCGCCCGATTTCGGGTGCATGTGCCGATCGTCATGGTCCTCCCAGGCCGTGTACAGCCCGGCCATCATCTTTTCTGCACCCGCAGCGGGACCGTGGCGACCTTCGTCCCCCATCCGATCTTGAACTCCCCGTCGGTGACCCACAGCGTGAGCTGCTCGGCCGGCATCTGGACCTCGCTCACCCGCATCGGGATCCGGGCAAGATCCTGGCTCGCATCGTAGCTCGTCCCAAACTGGCCGGTCTCCTTGTTGACGATGAGTTGCCACGTCTCACCGGTATCGAGCGCCCACAACGTGTAGGCGCCGGCCGGGACGAGCGTGTCGCCGATCCCTAAGTCGGTATCCGTGATGAGCGTCGTCGCCTCGTCGGCGCCGAGCCGCCACACCCGGCCTTGCCGGGGCTCCACCGACTCGCCGACCACCCGGGCTTTCAGATAGGGGCGCCCGTAGATGATCGAGATGTTGGCGCCGCCGACGACCCAATCGACTTTCATATGGGGGCTGCCTCCATCACCGGGATGCACCAACGTCGCCTTGCCGCCCCCGATCATCTCCTGGGCGAGGGGGGTCTCGGGTTCGACAGCCAGCACACGCGCGTGGGACGCGGAGCCCGGAGCCGTCGCGCCTCCCAGAACCGCCGCCGCGCATACCAGAACCCCGCAGCGACCGAAGCCTCGCAGGTGCATCGCAGTTCTCCGGTCGAGACGACTCGACGCGATCGCAGCTGAGCGGTCCCTGTCCAGCTGAGTTGGCATGCGCGTGCTCCCGTGCTGACTACCGTCTGAACAGGTACTGCACCTTCGTGAAGATCGCGCGATTCGTGCGCCGGAGCTCCGATGTCCGGAACAGCATCTCGTCGATCCGGTTCGCCTGCCGGTACTGCTCGTCGTACCCGGCGAAGAACACGGTGCCGGCGTTCACGCGATAGGTGAACAGCACGTTGAGCGCGAGCTTCTTGTCGAAGGTGTTGTATTCCGCAATGTTGCGGACAAGAAACCGCTCCGTGAACTGGTACGTCGTCAGGTGCCGGAAGATCTTCACGTCGAAGACCTCGACGCCCGTTCGCGGGTCGGTCAGATCGCTCGTGCTCACGAGAATGTCCGACTGCAGCCGCGAGATGGGACGCAGGAGCGCGAAGACGCTAACGCGGGTCCCCGTCCCGAGAAACGGGCGATCGCCGAAATAAATCTGATCGCCGGCGCTGAAGAAGCCGCCGACCGAGACGCGCCGACTCGTGTTGACGGCGCCGCTCACCGAGTAGCGATTCTTCCGGAACGGGATGTCGCGGAACCGCTCCATGTCGCGATCGAGGCCCGCGCTGAACCGGATGTTGCGCGCAAACTGGAGCGTCACATCCGCGTTCAGCCGTTCATCCTGGAGCACGCCTGCAAAATCCACGTTGCGCGCATAGCCGACGCCCGGCCCCCAGCTCGTGAGCCAATGCTCGGGCCACCAGCGGTACGAGACGTGCCCGGTGGTCTGCTTCATGTCGACGCGCTCGACGAAACCCGTCTCGGTTCTAAAGTCCGGATCGATCTCAAAGTGGCCCACGAAGTAGCTCAGGTGCCGGCCTTCGCGCTGGAACCCGACGTCGAACAGGTGGCCCCGCCGGTCGAGCGCCGTGCCAGCAGACGCGGCTGGCTGCGGGCGCGCGCCGGGACCATGGGCGTGCCCCATCGCGACGTCGCCGGCCGCGGCTCGATGATCGGACCCGACGAGCGCGAACGCCAAACGATGGTTCTGGCCCAACCGGAAGCCGGCGTCGACTCCCGCAACCCGGCTGTAGCCATCCTGCAGTTCCCGGTCGGTCACGATGGCGCCCACGTGCGAGTCGGCATAGAGGTCGTAGCGGACACGCCCGATGAGCACCTGCGCCGACTT
>CAZCEL010000640.1:0-2205 GCA_964497175.1 uncultured Bifidobacteriaceae bacterium | reverse complement strand
TGATCTTGTCGATGACCGCGCCGGTGCCGCCGGCGCACTTGTCGTTCATCGACGGGATCTTCTTCTTGCGGCCCGTGTCGCGGTCCTCCTTGAAGACGATGATCTTGGCGTCCTGGCCGCCCAGCTCGATGACCGAGTGCACCTCGGGGTGAAGCTTCTCGACGGCCAGCGAGACGGCGGTCACCTCCTGCACGAACTTCGCGCCGATGAGCGGCGCAATGCCGCTCCCGCCCGACCCGGTGATGAACATCCGGCAGTTGTCTGCGGCGATCTTCAGGTCGGCCTCGAGACGCGCGAGGAACTCGAGCGTCTTCTCCGGCTGCTTCGTTTCGTGCCGCTGGTAGTCGGACCAGATCATCCGGTCGCTGGCGGCCTCCACCGCCACGGCCTTGACGGTCGTAGACCCGACGTCGACGCCAACGAGGATCTGGGGCCTGGACATGGGCTACCTCGCCGCCGCCAGGTCGAGCCGGCGACCCTTCAGCGGCCGCCGGAGAAACCCGAGCAGCGAACGCTCCCTATCCATCAGGTCGCTGACGTGCAGGGCGAAGTTCGCCGCCGTGCCGATGACGCCCTTGCGGTGTGGCACCCTGTAGAAGGGATGCTTCAACTCGGGATGTTCGGCCACGAAGGCGCGGATGTCCTCGAGCCGCTTCCCGGTCGACTCCAGCGCCTGCTGAAACTCCAGCTTGGCCTTCGCCTTGGCCTCGCCAAGCGCCATCTGCACGCGGCTGTGCGCGTTGATCTCGCCCTCGCCCGAGGTCTCGATCGGCAGGAAGATCATGTCCTTGAAGTGATTCATCACGGCCGACTGGACGCCGTCGGACTGCGACGAGGGCATGCAGCCGAACGGCTTGAGGCTGAGCACCATGTGCGCCTTCTTGTGGACCGTGTAGTAGATGTTCTTGGCCACCTCGAGATGGCCTTCGCCGCCGCGCGCGAACTTGTGGTAGTAGGGCTGCGCCAGCCGGACGAGCTCTTCCTGGTCGAGCAGGTCGTGCGCGATGCCGCCCAGCCCGGCGATGATCCGCCGATAGATGTGGTTGTAGAGCGCCTCGCCAATCCCGAAGAAGAGCTGCTTCTTGCGGAAGTTCAGCTCGACGAGCGCGCGCTTGTGCAGCTGCCAGACCTTGGGCTTCTTTGTCTCGAGCCAGCGGCGATTCGCATGCTTGGCCTTGGCCTGCCACAGCAGATACATGATCCAGTTCGCGATCGACTCCACGCGGACCTCGGCGCCTTCGCGCTCCAGGAACTTGAACATGTGGAAGTTGCCGTCGCCCTCGGTGGTCTGAGCGAAGAACTCGCCCGTCACCTTGACCAGCGGCTTGACCCGGAGCCGATCGACCTCGACCTGCGCTATGCGGTCGCGGGCCGAACCGAGGATCTCCTGGGTTTGCCCTCCCCAGATGTGATCGTGGATCTTCCCAAGGTTGTTGAAGATCCGCATGAGCTTGTCCTTCTTCGCCAGCCGGCTCGACAGCCATGCGGGCGTCCGCTTGAGGACCTCATACATGTCCCGGTCGCGAATCGCGGCGGACAGCCCGTCCATCGCCTGTGTGAAGGCCTGATCGGTGGCGCCGCTCGTCGTCTCGTACGGCCGGATCTGGTAGCAGACGTCGTTCAGCACGTCGCCGAAGTTGAGCGCGTTGAACGCGCCCAGCCCGAAATCGACGGTGAACTTCAGCCCCGCTTCACCGGAGGCGGCGTTGATGCCGTCGTTCTGCTGAAACAGCAGGATGCGGAAGCCGTCGAAGCCGGCGTTCTGCACGCCCAGCCGGTACTCGGCCTCGTACATGCCGAAACGGCAGGGACCACAGGATCCGGCGGTGAAGAAGACGTAGTTATCGATGATCTCCTGCCGCGACAGACCCTTCGCCTCGAGGCTCTGGAGGAACTTGATCAGATGTCCGACCATGAAATACGTGGGATTGCACTGGCCGTTGTTGCCGAACTCCTTGCCGAGCTGGAAGCCCGCCACGTCGGGGACGGGCATGATCTCCACCTTGTAGCCGACCGACTGGAAGGCCGAACGAATGAGCCATTCGTGCTTCCAGGTGAGACCGCCGATCAGAATCGTCACCCGGTGCCGCTCGGCGGCCGTAAACGGGCGCTCGGTGGGGCGCTTGAAGTGTTTGGGCGCGGACTGAGGCCGTACGTGCTGCGCCTCCAGGCGCTGGCGCTCCGCTTGTACCCGTCGCTGAATGT
>CAZCEL010000639.1:0-2223 GCA_964497175.1 uncultured Bifidobacteriaceae bacterium | reverse complement strand
GAATTCGAGCCCCGTTGGCCGCTTTGGCGTCATCCCTCGCGATTGCATCACTTGGGTCCACAAGCCTTGCCGGCCAGGCGCCGTCAGCCCCTGCGAAGACGACCGCGTGGACGGCGACGCGCACGCCCTGGGGCGAGAGGGACCTGCAGGGAATCTGGACAATTGAAACGCTCACGCCGCTCGAGCGTCCCGCGGAGTTTGCGGGAAAGGAGTTTCTCACCGAGCAGGAAGCGGCGGCGCTCGAAGCCAGGGTCGTGTCTGGCCGCGTTGACGCTCCGCCCCGAGCCGGCGACCCTGGCACCTACAATCAGTTCTGGTTCGACCGCGGCACCAAGGTCGTGCACACCCGGCGGACCTCGCTCGTCGTCGATCCGCCAGACGGACGGATTCCATGGAGTGCGGAAGGACAGGCGAAACGGGGCCGGCTGGCCCAGCGGCCTCAAGGTCCGTTCGACTCGTGGGTCGACCTCGATACGGGCGAGCGCTGCCTCACCGACGGCCTGACCATGGTGCCCCTGCAGTCGTACAACATGAACTATCACCTGCTGCAGACGCCGGGGTATCTCGTGATCCAGCACGAGATGTTCCACGACTTCCGCATCATCCCGACCGATGGCCGGCCTCATGTCGGCAGCAGCATCCGCCAGTGGCTGGGCGACGCGCGCGGAGGCTGGGACGGCAACACGCTGGTCGTCGAGACCACCAATTTCGCCGACAAGACCGGCTACCGATGGGCCACGCCCTGGCGCGCGTCCCGCACGGCGCTGCGCCTCGTCGAACGATTCACGCGTCTGGACGCCGACACGATCGACTATCGGGTAACCGTCGAGGACCCCACGATGTTCGCGCGGCCATGGACGGCGGCGGTGCCGATGTCCAGGAATCAGGCGGAGCGTGGAGTCACCTCCGGCCGGCTCTACGAGTACGCCTGCCACGAGGGGAATCACAGCATGTTCAACGTTCTCCGTGGGGCCAGGTCCGGAGAGAGCGCCGCGACACGCTGACGGCCCTCTGCTTCCGGGGGTGATGTGATGCAGGAGAAGATCGACCAATTGGTCAGGATGTACGACGACAAGCGCATCAGCCGGCGCCAGCTCATCGGCGCACTGATGCTGGCCTCGGCGCCCGCCGCGCTCGAGGCCGGGGCGACGCAGCAGAAGCCCGCGCCTGCCGAGGGTAATCTCACAGGCGCGCCTCCGCCGAAGGATGCGCTCTTCCGCGGACGCATGATCAATCACGTCACCATGACCGTCAACGACATGGACGAGTCGCGGCGGTTCTATCAGGGCCTGCTGGGCGCCAGCGTGCTCCTCGACGCGCGGTCGCCGGAGCGGGCAGGCTGGTTCGATCTTCAGATCGGCGACAGCTTCGTCTCGGTCGCGCGCGGCAAGGCGCCTGCCATCGCTCACTTCGCCGTCGGGCTCGATCCGTGGCCCGGCGCCGATCGTGCGCTCGAGATGGTGCAGAAGCGGTTTCCGAAGAGCGAGGCGCGAGCCAACACCAACCCCGTGTCGAAGGCGGCCGAGGTCAGGAGCGTCATGATGAAGGATCCCAGCGGAATCGACGTCCAGCTGGGCAGCGTGAAGTACCAGCTGTGAACAGATGCCGATGAGACTCCTTCCGCGGAGGTCGAGATGCGCATCCGATATCTCGCGCTGACGTGTGCGCTGGCGGCGGTCACGATCGTGCTGGTGGTCCTCGTCGGCGTCCAGGCTTCGACGGCGGCGGCGGGGACCTCGCTCCGCACGTCGTGGGGCGAGCCAGACCTGCAGGGCATCTGGAACGACCAGTTTCAGACGCCGTTGCAGCGCCCGGCCAAGTACGCCGGCAGGGAGCTGCTCACCGACGAGGAAGTCGCTGCCCTGGACGAGCAGCGCGCGGCCATTCCGCAGCGGCCTCGCGTGCGGCCCGGAAAAGGGAGCGAAGCCGACGTCGCGGGCGCGTACAACGGTGTCTTCATCTCGGTAAGGCCCACGGGCCGCCGTACGTCGCTCATCGTGGATCCGCCCGACGGCAGAATCCCTCCTCTTACCCCGGACGTCCAGAAACGAAGGCAGGCCATCCGCGAGTATCAGCTCGCCCTGCTGCAGTCCACCGAGCAGTGCAAGAACAAGGAGCGTTCCTGCGCCGGATGGACCTTCGGGCCTCCCTCCCCGCGACGCAACGAGCGGCCCCGTACCTGTCTCTTATACACATCTCCGAGCCCACGAGACTAGGCATGAT
>CAZCEL010000638.1:0-2223 GCA_964497175.1 uncultured Bifidobacteriaceae bacterium | reverse complement strand
GGGGCAACCGGCGACACGGTCGCCGGCGTCGACCTGCGCAACGGCCGATTCAAGCGGGCCCAGACCGATGGCGACCTGCTTGGCGTCATCGTGGCCGGCGTCCCCGGCACGGCGATGCCCCCCTTCTCGTTCAATCCGCCCGAGCTGACGGCAATCGTGGCGTATCTCCGGAACATGCGCAGCCTCGACACCGCCAGGATCCCGGTTGGCGATCCAGCTCGCGGAAAATCCCTCTTCGACGGCCGGGCCGACTGCGCGCGCTGCCATCGCGTCCACGGCCGCGGGCCACGGCTCGCGCCCGACCTGAGCGACATCGGCACCATGCGTACGGCCGACGCCCTGCAACGCTCGATCCTGGATCCGAACGCAGCCATTCAGCCCGTCAACCGGACGGTGCGCGCGGTCACCCGGGAGGGGCGAACGATTTCCGGACGCCGGCTGAACGAGGACACCTACACGGTACAGCTGATCGACCAACAGGAGCGGCTTGTCTCGCTCGACAAGGCCAGCCTGCGCGAATACGAAGTGGTCAGAGGTGCCTCGATGCCGCCGTACAGGGACAAACTGAGCGACGGCGAGCTGGCGGATCTCGTCGCGTACCTGCTTTCTCTCAGGGGGCTGTGAGATGACACGACGTGCTGTTCTGCCGCTCGCGCTCGCCGCGGCCATCCCGTACGCCATTCACGCGCAGGTGTCCTCCGCACGCCTCCAGCGGGCGTCGGAGGAGCCGCAGAACTGGCTCACCTACTCCGGGAACTACTCCGGCCAGCGCTACAGTCCGCTGCGCCTGGTCAATCCGTCCAACGTCAAGAACCTCGAGATGAAGTGGGTCTTCCAGGCGCGGTCGCTTCAGAGCTTCTCCGCCACACCGCTTGTGGTCGACGGCATCATGTACGTGACACAAGCGCCCAACGACCTCGTCGCGCTCGACGCGGTCACCGGGCGCGTGTTCTGGATCTACAGTCACCGCCCGTCTCCGGGCCGCCTCTGCTGCCGCGGGCAGGTGAACCGCGGCGTGGCGATCCTCGGTGACACGCTCTTCATGGCGACCGTGGACGCGTATCTCATCGCCATCGACGCGAAAAACGGCCAGCCCGTCTGGAAGACGAAAGTGGCCGAGGCATCTGCTGCGTATGGGATGACGCTCGCGCCTCTTGTGATCAAGGACAAGGTCGTGGTGGGTGTCGCGGGCGCGGAGTTCGGTATCCGTGGCTTCATCGCCGCGTACGATGCGCGAACGGGCAATCAAGCATGGCGCTTCTACACCATCCCGGGACCGGGCGAGCCGGGACACGAGACCTGGCGCGGCGACGCCTGGCGCCACGGCGGAGGATCGGTCTGGACCACCGGCACCTACGACCCCGACCTGAACTTGACGTACTGGGGCATCGGCAACCCTGGACCCGACTTCAACGCGGCGCAGCGGCCCGGCGACAATCTCTACTCCGACAGCGTCGTCGCGCTCGACGCGGACACGGGCAGGCTGCGATGGCACTTTCAGTTCACGCCCAACGACCCGTACGACTACGACTCGACGCAGGTGCCGGTGCTGGCGGACGCCATGTGGAATGGCGCGCAGGCCAGGCTGATGTACTTCGGCAACCGCAACGGGTTCTTCTACGTGCTCGATCGGGCGACCGGCAGGTTCCTGCTCGGCAGGCCCTACGCAAAGGTGAACTGGGCGAGCGGCCTCGATGAACGGGGGCGCCCGATTCTGACGCCGCAGCCTGCGGGCACTCCGACCTACCCGGGTCCGCTCGGGTCGACGAACTGGTACTCGCCCTCCTACAGCCCACGCACCGGCTTGTTCTATCTCTCCGTCTGGGAGAACTACGGACAGGTCTTCGATCCCGGAGACCCCATCGAGTTCCGCGAAGGACAGAACTTTACAGGGGGACGGCTGCTCCCGCCGCCCGGCGCGCCGGCGATGCCCGGCATGCAGCGGGGCCCGGTCAACACGTGGCACGAAGGGGCCGCCCATGGGATCGTCATGGCGCTCGATCCCCAGACCGGCACGAAGAAGTGGGCTTACACCATGCACGACGTCACGACGAGCGGGATCCTGACGACGGCCTCCGATCTGTTGTTCGTGGGGGGACGCGAGGGGTACTTCCACGCGCTCGACGCCCGCACGGGCGCGCTCCTCTGGAAGGTGAACGTTGGCGGGGAGACGGAGGCGGGGCCGATGACGTATCAGGTGAACGGCACCCAGTACGTGTCCGT
>CAZCEL010000637.1:0-2228 GCA_964497175.1 uncultured Bifidobacteriaceae bacterium | reverse complement strand
GCGCCGGCACCTGGCTCTCGCCGGCCGGTAGCGGTGGAATCTCATCCGCGGCGACGATTCGGTCCGAATCGATCACGCCCCTCGTCGACTCGCCGCCCGTAGTCGATCGCAGGATGCCCCACATGAGCAGCCCGAGGCCCACAGCACCGCCCGTCACCACCGCAGCGCCTGCAACGTACCCCGCCGTGCTCCACTTGATCTTCGACACCCACCCGAGCGGCAGCGCCGTGAGCGCCCACGGTCGCCGAGCCGGCGGCCCCGGCTGCCACAGCGCAGCTTCGTGCCTGCTCTCGACGTGCAGGCGCCGCAAGATGTCCGAGACGTGGTACTTCACGCCGTCAGTGCTAATCCCCAATTGGCCGGCGATCTCCTCGTTCGTCAGCCCCTGCCGCAGCAGCTGCAGCACGTCCTGCTGCCGTGGCGTCAGCTTCTCCGGGTGCCGTGGCCGTCCGCGCGCCTTCATGCCGGGTGCAGCGTACCGGCCGCGACGAGCGATTTTCCCTACCCGACACCTACACTTTTCTCTCGACACCGAGGGTGATGCAGAGCGGCCCTGCTCCTGATCCGCCGATTCGTCGGGCGGTACACTGTGTATCGGCAGGGCAACGCCAGAGGCGTGCGATGCTTGTCCGCGCATTCTTCTCCATCTCTCTCATTGCGTTGATGGCCTGCACTGATAGCGACCGAGATGGCCGCCCATCTGCGCCCGCGCCCGAAACGGAAACCGGCAGCAGACTGACCTTTTCCGCCGGTTCTATCTGGCAGGTAAACGCTGACGGCAGCGACGTGGCACATGTGGTGACCAGGCCCGATGCGTCGAGTGTCCTCACGTCCCCGACGCTGTCACCCGATGGCGAGCAGATCGCGTACATCGCCTCGGGCGGGACAGTTCTGGTTGCCGATATGGGCAGCCCGGCCGATCCAACCACGCGTATCGACCTCTACACCGACGCCGCAGCACCGCCCGCCGCCTCGGACTGGTCGATGGAACCGAAAGCCGTCCACTGGTCACCAGACGGCGACTGGCTGCTGGTGACGCGACAGCGGTGCTGTGGAAGCGGAAGCGCCGATATCGTCCTCGTCCGCCCGGACGGTTCGGAGCAACGGACCGTGATCGACGCGTCGCGCCTGCCTTCCTTCCCAGAGGCGACGTGGTCGGAAGATCGCTCGCCCGACTCAAGGGAGCCGACGATCGTCGTGGTGGGCGGTTCAGACGGACTAAGCGGTGTTGCGTACGATCTGAACGGCCGCGAGATCGGCCCGGCATTGCCGGCTCGGGCGTTGCGTTACGGCGTTGCGGTTCACCAAAATCCCGACGGCGAAGGCGTGCTCATCACGTCCGCTCTTGGGAATCCAGAGCCGTTCGGCCCTATCGAGGTGATCGACATCACGGGTAAGTCGCGCATCGTAGGAGGCGGGTGCGGCGCGACATGGTCGCCAGACGGCCGCTCGATTGCCTACTACGACGGCTACGGAATCGTCGTGCAACCGGTCACAGCCCCGCCGGACGAGCGCGTACAGATCGTCCCGAATGCGGACCTGTTCATCGCCGATCCCGACATGCTCCACGAAGAGATTTGCGCCCAGTTCTCAATGGTATGGCGCGCTAGCGAGTACCCTCTTGTGAAGCGCCAGCGTCTCTCAGAACTGGATGTCGTGATCGAATTTCCAGCGCACTGGGCGACCGGCGCTGCCCCCATGCCGTACGCGACGTGCAACTCCTGCACTGTCATCGGCCCCAACCAACCCGATCACCCTTACGGGATCCAATTCTGGAGGAGCACGCACCAACTAGGTTGCCAGCTCACGTGCTACCTGAACATCCGCGCGTTGCCACAGGAAGCCACGCACGCGATCGACGTGAACGGACACGTAGCTTTTCGACAGGAGTTCGAGCGACAGCGACCACTAGATGGAGATGTCGACCGGACTTCGTACCGAGAGATCCTCACCGTCCTACCGCTCGCGCCCATCGAAGGCCTACCGCCCGAGGCGGAAGTACCGGCGGTCTTGATCGACGCGTTCTACCGTTACGGTGACACCGCAGGCGAAGCACAGACGCGCGAAGCCCTTGCGGACCTACTCGCATCTTTGGAGATCGCGGACAAAGGCGACGGACCAGAGGCGAACCGGCCCTCAGTCGCTGACCAGCTCGACCAGATCGCGACTCAACAGGCAATCAAGGACTCGGAACCACACTTCGTCGGCCAGTTGCTCGGCATCTATCT
>CAZCEL010000636.1:0-2249 GCA_964497175.1 uncultured Bifidobacteriaceae bacterium | reverse complement strand
CGCTCGAGGAGGAAGGTCGCCCCTTCGGCCGTGGCGACATTGCCGGCAACCAGCTCGACGTCCCCGCATCGCCGGCGAATCGCCTCGAGCGCCCGCTCCATGACCAGCGAGTGCCCGTGCGCGATGTCGACGACGAGGACGTCGGCGCCCGCGTGAAGCGTCTCCACCGCGCGCTCGAGAAAGTCGCCCGTTGCGCCGATCGCCGCGCCGACGCGCAGCCGGCCCCGATCGTCTCTCGTGGCGAACGGATGCTGCCGATGCTTGATCAGATCCTTGGCGGTCACCAGTCCGGCGAGCGTGCCGTCCGCGTGAACGAGCGGCAGCTTCTTGATCTTGCGATCGGCCATGAGCGCCTCGGCGTCGGACAGGTCGATGCTGCCGGTGTGCACGACGAGCTGTTCTCGCGGCGTCATGCGCTCGGCGACCGTTGTGTCGTGACCGACGAAGCGCACGTCGCGCTCGGTCAGCAGGCCCACGAGACGGCGATTCTCGTCGACCACGGCCAGCGTTCCGACGCCGGTACGCTCCATTACGCGCACGGCTTCGGCGAGCGTCTGGCCCACGAGAACGGTGTGGGGATCGGCGATGACGCCGTGCTGGGTGCGCTTGACCGTCGCGACCTCGGTCACTTGAGGCTCGATGTCGCCGGAGCGGAAGCCCCTGTCGATCACCCCGATGCCGCCCTCCTCGGCCAGCACGATCGCCATTGCTGAACGCGTGATCGTGTCCATGTTGGCGGACACGATCGGCCGCTTGAGCGACAGGTGCTCGGAGAACCGCGCGGTCAGATCGACCGCGTTCGGGTCGCGCCGCGGCAGGACGCCGAGCCTGGGCGCGAAGAGGAAGTCGTCGAAGGTGCTGCCTCGGACGGCTGAGAGGAGGTCCATGGAGGGGGAAAAGATTATATGGGGACCAAGAACCAAGGACCGACAAGGGTCAAGGTACCGGCGCCAGCGGCGGGCCCGGGGCAGGGCCCGCCGCTTCGGTGGTGGGCTAGCGCCGGTCGGGGTAGATGAACTGGCGGCCGAAACTGTCGTTCGACGGCCACCACACCGTGATCGGCTGGGCCACGTTCGCGCGCGCCTCGGCGAAGGACACGGTCTGGTGCCTCGGCAGGCCCGCGGGCCGCGGCACGACCCTGGTGAACCCGGAGTAATACACGATTCTGCGGTCACGGCTCGAGACGCGGACGACGTCCCACGCCATCAGCGGATCGGGAATCTCGAACGTGTAGGTGCCCCGTCCGAGTGCCACGCCCGGCAGCATCACCGGCCGGTTGAAGGTCAGGTACGTCGTCTTCGAAAGGGTCGAGGCCGCAGGCGGAACGGGCGAAGCAGCGAGGCCGAACGCCGCGACTGCGCACCCCGTCACGAGTCGCTGTCGATGGGTCATCTTGCTACCCTCCTCCCTGACGCGACCGCTGCTTGCTGGAGCCATCGGGAGCAGCGTCGCGTCATTCAGAGAGGTAAACGCGTGCGGCAGGCACGACGAACACACCTCTGCTGGTCAGCCGGCCAGACGGTCAGGTTGTTGGACGGGATGCAAGCTTGGTCGTGAGCCGTCGGACCGCCCGGTTCACGGCCATCCTGGCCGCGTCGACCGTACGCATACCGAAGCGCTGGGCAATTTCTGACAGGCTCCACTGCACCTCGATCCGTGCGACGACCAGTTCCCGGTCGCGCGGGGTGAGACTGCCAAGCGCTTTGCGGTACCGGTCGTACTCCTCCGCTTGAATGGCTGTCTCGAGCGGGGACGTGCGGTCGGAGGGCTGATCCTCGGGCAGCTCCACAGGTGGTGGCTGGCGGCCGATCCGCCGCACCTCGTCGCGGATGCGGTTGATGACCGACTGCCGCAGGTAGGCCTGCATTGCGCCCACGTGCCGAGGCTCGAAGAGGTCGAGTCGCTTGACCAGATGCAGGGCCGCCTCCTGCACGAGATCGTTGGTGTCGAGGTATCCACGAGCCGCAGCCGGCAACTGCCCGTGCGCCCACCGTCTCAACGACGGCAGGCACCGCTGCAGAAGGGCCTCAGTGGCAAGCCGGTCGCCTGTCCGAGCCCGCAGCACCAGCTCGATGGTCGGCTCGTCGCTGATGAGTGTGGCAGAGGCACGCTGAGGCGGCCGGGAGGGAGGAGCGTCGCGAACCGGGTCCCTGGGCATCGAAGGGCTGGCAGGAATCATAGCGGCTCTCCTTGGAACTGGCGATACCCCGCGGTGGAGCCGGCAATACCAGGGCCCCGCAGCCCCACCC
>CAZCEL010000635.1:0-2308 GCA_964497175.1 uncultured Bifidobacteriaceae bacterium | reverse complement strand
TTCGACAACATTGCGGGCGTTCTGAAGCTGAACGAGTCGCTGTTCGAGAGCTACCTGTCGGCCGCGCAGAAGATCAGCCGCGCGGCGCTCGGCCGTCCCGCGTCGATTCCGAGATCCGAAGAGTTTCGAGTCCCCGAGGCGTGGCGCCAGTACGGTCACGTCGAGGGATTGCCCTTCGGCACGCGGGGCGGGATCCTCGTCAAGTACAGCTTCCCGCAGGACGGCGAGTATCTGGTGCGCGTGGACCTGCTCTGCAGGATGGCCGGCTGCGACGGATCGGCCGGGTTCGCGGATCCGCACGAGCTCGAGGTGCTGCTCGACGGCCGCCGCGTCCAGGTCTTCGTGTTCGAGCCTCACGACGAGGACGACGAGGCTGTTATTGCCGGCCTGAAAGTCCGCGTGGCGGTCAAGGCCGGTGAGCACGAGGTGGGCGCGGCCTTCGTCGGTCTTCCGGCAACCGAGGAGGTTGAGTCGCATCGGCGGCGGCAGGAGAGGCCGTACTACATGAACGGCAACTTCATGCAGCAACGGTGGGCCATCTATCAGCCGTTCGTCGACAAGCTGACCATCACGGGCCCCTTTGACCCCACCGGCCCGGGAGACACGCTCAGCCGCCGGCGCATCCTTGTCTGCCACCCCGCCAGCGCCGCCGACGAGAGTGGCTGTGCGAGAAGGATTCTCTCGACGCTGGCTCGTCGTGCCTATCGTCGACCCGCTTCAGACGCGGACGTCGAGGATCTGCTGACGTTCTACGCGGAGGGTCGCCGCCAGGGGAGCTTCGATGCAGGCATCGAGCTGGCGCTGCGCCGTCTGCTCGTGAGCCCGGAGTTTCTGTTCAGGGTTCAGAGGGAGCCTGCGAACCTGCCGCCGGACTCGACCTATCGGATCAGCGGCCTGGATCTGGCATCGCGCCTCTCGTTTTTTCTCTGGAGCAGCATTCCGGACGAGGAGTTGCTCGACGCCGCGGTCTCCGGACGGCTCAATGACCCTGCGGTCGTCGAGCAGCAGACGCGCCGCATGCTGGCCGACGTGCGCTCGCGAGCCCTGGTCAACAACTTCGCCGGGCAGTGGCTGCAGCTGCGAAACCTGGAGGCCCAGCGTCCCGCCGTCGCCTTGTTTCCCGACTTCGACGACAGCCTGCGTGAGGCGCTCCGTCGCGAGACCGAGATGCTCGTCGACAGCGTGCTGCGCGAGGATCGCAGCGCGATGGAGCTCCTGACGGCCGACTACACGTTTGTCAACGAGCGTCTGGCGCGTCATTACGGGATTCCCAGCGTGCAGGGCAGTCACTTTCGGCGCGTGGCGCTCGAGAGCGAGGATCGGCGCGGGCTGCTCGGACAGGGAAGCATTCTGACGGTCACGTCGCGGCCGAATCGGACCGCGCCGGTGCTGCGGGGCAAGTGGATTCTGGAGAACATTCTCGGCACGCCGCCACCGCCTCCGCCGCCAGACGTCCCGTCGCTGACGGAGCCGGTTGACGGAAGCCGGAACCTCCCTCTGTCCATGCGCGAACGGATGGCACAGCACCGCAGCAATCCGGCCTGTGCCAACTGCCATGCCGCGATCGACCCGCTGGGATTCGCCCTCGAGCATTTCGACGCGGTCGGGCGATGGCGGCGGCAGGATGAGTCGTTCAACGCGATCGACCCGTCAGGCGCCCTTCCCAACGGAGCGACGTTCCGCGACCTGGCGGGTCTCAAGGCGGAGCTCCTGCGGCGGCCGGAGCAGTTCGTGGCGACGCTCACCGAGAAGCTCTTGACGTATGCGCTCGGTCGAGGCGTGGAATACTACGACATGCCGACGGTGCGCAAGGTCGTCAGTCGGGCCGCTGCCGGGAACTACAAGCTGCCCGCCCTCATTGTCGGCATCGCCACGAGCGAGCCGTTTCTGATGAGGAAGACGGGAATGTAAGCTGGAATCGTCACGCACTCGATCTCGAGGCACAAGGGAATATGGTCATCACCAAGATGTCGTTGCCGCGCCGGACGTTCCTGCGGGGTTTCGGTGCAGCGCTCAGCCTGCCCCTGCTGGACGCGATGGTTCCCGCGCTCACGGCACTCGCCGAGACAGCGGCGCGGCCCGTTCACCGCCTGGCCTTCTTCTACGTGCCGACCCCCGATCACGCCCACGACAGCATCACCTGGTTCCAGCGTTCCATCCCCTTCGGCAGCATCGTGCGGAACATCCATCGGCTGGGCGCGTCGGCCATGGTGATCCTGGTCGTCCTCCACATGCTGCGGGTGTTCGTCCACGCCGACTACCGGAAGCCGCGGGAGCTGAGCTGGGTCGTGGGGACCTGCCTCCTGCT
>CAZCEL010000634.1:0-2313 GCA_964497175.1 uncultured Bifidobacteriaceae bacterium | reverse complement strand
TCACGATGCCCTGAAACGATGAAAATTGATCGTGGCACAAGATGCCATCTTGTGCCACAGTACCACAGGAGCCATTCACGATGCTCTGAAACGACGAAAATTGATCGTGGCACAAGATGCCATCTTGTGCCACAGTGCCGCAGGAGATAAGTAACCTATGAAACAAATACGCATCATCTCCGTCGCCATTGCCTGCTTTGCGGCAGCCGTCTTCTTTGCGCTGCCTTCCAGCCAGGCAGATACCGGCAAGACTTCAACCACAGAGGTCACGTTCAGCAAAGATGTGGCGCCGATCTTCTACAAGAAGTGCGTGAGCTGTCATCGGCCGGGAGACATCGCCCCGATGTCGCTGCTCTCGTGGGCGAATGCCCGCCCATACGTCCGGGCGATTCGGGCGAGAGTCACCGCGGGCACGATGCCGCCGTGGCATGCCGACGGTCCCGAAGGCACGTTCACCAACGATCGACGGCTGACCGAGGCCGAGCGCGCCACCGTCCTCAAGTGGGCGGAGAACGGTGCACCCAAGGGCAACGACGCCGACCTGACGCCGGCGCCCGCATTCGTTCAGGGGTGGAGCATCGGGAAGCCCGACGTGGTGCTCACGATGGACCAGGAGTTCGAGGTCAAGGCCTCGGGTGAAGTCCCATATCAGTACTTCGAGCTTCCCACCAATTTCACCGAGGACAAATGGGTGCAGGCAATCGAGCTGCGGCCGGGCGCCCTGAGCGTGGTGCACCATATCCTGGCGTTCAGTCGCGACCCCGCCGCGACCGCACGCCCGACGCCCGTGTTCACCCAGAAGCTGGTGGGGCCGGTGGCTCCTCCGCGCGGAGGCCGAAGGCAGAATCAGTCCGACGCCGAGCGTCCGGCAGGCTCCCCGCGCCCCAACTCAGGGATGCTCATCGCGACAACTGCGCCGGGCACCAACGCGCAGGTCTTCGCCCCTGGTCGGGCGCTGCTCATCAAGGCCGGCTCGATCGTGACGTTCCAGGTCCACTACACGGCCCGAGGTGAGGCGATCAAGGATCAATCGAGCATCGGGTTCGTGTTCGCCAAACAGCCGCCAGCGCAGGAAGTACGGGCGGGCGCGTTCGTGAACGCGGTCTTCGCCATTCCAGCCGGCGCGGCGGACCACAAGGTGGAGTCGGCGATCGAGTTCAACCAGGATGCGCAGGTCCTGGCGCTCTTCCCGCACACGCACCTGCGGGGCAAGAAGTGGGAGTACCGGATGGTCTATCCCGACGGCCGTTCGGAAGTCGTCCTCTCGGTGCCCAGGTACGACTTCAACTGGCAGACCTACTATGAGTTCGCCAGGCCCCTGGCCGCGCCGAAGGGCTCGCGACTCGAGGCGTCGGCCTGGTACGACAACTCGGCCGCCAACAAGGCGAATCCCGATCCGAAAATCGAGGTCCGCTGGGGCGAGCAGACCTGGGAGGAGATGCAGTACTCCGGCATCACCTACGTCGTCGACGAGCCGAAGGGGACGACGGCCGGACAGCCGTAGGGCCGCACCGATGCGCCACGGCGGGCGCGCGAGGCGCCGGCTTGTTCAAGCTGGCAGTCGTGGGCCCCCGCCCGATCACCTGGCCAGGGGATTGGCTTCCGCAAAGCCACTGCATCCGGCGGTGCAGAGTGTCGCCGGGTTCGGGCCTCGCCCTTGCGCGAAGGCTCGCTCTTCCGCTCGGGCTCCGGCCAGCAGGGCGACCATGCCGTAGTTACCCTCGTGACACCGCGGCTCCTTGTAGACCCGATTCGCCTTGTCGTCTTGCCTGGTGAATTCCTGCTTGACGGTCCACGGTCTGGTCCACGTCGTGGGGTCCTCCATTGTCACCGTGTACTCGATCGTGTTCGCATCGAGGCGCGTCCAGCGTTCGACGAGGTGCAGGTTCTCGCGGGACCCCTGGTAATCGGTCTTGGCGGTGAAATTCGTGACGTCGACGACCAGCGTGTTGCCCTCCCAACGGCCCCGCGAGTCGCCCCACCACTGACGAACGTTCTTCGGCAGATGGGGACGGTCGGTCACTGGAATCGTGCGTTGCCACGCCTGCCCCTGGCCCGTGTCGTAGAAGATCGAGACCATCCCGGGCGACTGCACGATCTGCGGGAAAAAGCCTGCAGCGCCGCCGAAGTCCGGCAGGACGGCCGCCATACAACGCTCACCCAGCGACCGATCCTCGGGATGATCCGAGCGATTGATGACACCGCCGCCGGCGACGCCGGTGGCCAGATAGGAGGGAGGCGTTTCGGATCGCCGCGGTGACGGAGGAGCGTACTTCCCGCCGGCACATCCCGGCAGCTTGTTCTTGCAGGTAT
>CAZCEL010000633.1:0-2314 GCA_964497175.1 uncultured Bifidobacteriaceae bacterium | reverse complement strand
TGAGGTCCTTGAAGAAGAGCACCGCGCCGAGCGGAGTGCGCGACTCATCGCGCACGAGCTGAAGAACCCGCTGGCGGGCATCGAGGTCATGGCCGGGCTGCTGCGGCGGCAGGTGGCCGATTCGGCGGACGCGCAAGCCCTGCTTGCCGACATCCTGAGCGAGGCCAAGCTGGCCAACGCCATCGTCGTCCAGATGCTGGAGTTCGTCAGGCCCATTCGCCTGCAGGTGGAGCCGACCGACATGGCCGACGTGCTCCACCAGGCCGTGACGCTGGCCGAGAGCAAGGTGCCGCGGCGCGAGGTGTCCATGCACCTCGAGCTGGATGCCGCGCTGCCGATGATCGACGGCGACCGCAACCAGCTGTGCCAGATGTTCACCAACCTGCTGACCAACGCCTTCGAGGCGCTCGACGGTCGCGGGCGCGTTGCAATCACGGCGATGGTCGAGAACGGGGAGCAGGATGCGAGCGCCGCCGACGTGCAGGCGCCGACGAGGTCGATGATCGTCGATGTATCCGACGACGGGCCCGGGGTGCCTGACGATCTGCGGGATCGCATCTTCGTCCCGTTCTTCACGACCAAGCCGCAGGGATCGGGTCTTGGCTTGCCCATCGTCCGCAAGATCGTCGACGCGCACGACGGCCGCATCGACCTGTCCAGCGTGCCCGGTCAGGGGACGCGGTTCAGGGTCACGCTGCCGGTTGCCGCCGCAGCGAGCTGGTTCAGATGATCCGGGGGACACACGGGCGCACGGCGCCCCTTCGAGAGACTGACCTATGGGCAGAATCCTGATCGCAGACGACCACGACGCACTGAGGCGCGGGCTCGCGCGCGGGCTGACCGAGGCCGGCCACGAGGTCGAAGAAGCGTCGAACGGCAACGCCGCCATCGCGCGGCTGCACGACGGCCACTTCGACATCGTCCTGAGCGATCTGAAGATGGGGGGGAGCGACGGCCTGGACGTGCTGCGGACGACGCGGGCGCTGCACCCGACGACGGCGGTCATCCTGATGACGGCGTTCGGATCGGTGACGACCGCTGTCGAGGCCATGAAGATCGGCGCGTTCGACTACGTCCAGAAGCCGTTCGAGATCGAAGAGATGGAGGTGAAGATCGACAAGGCGCTGGAGGTCAAGCGCCTCAAGATCGAGAACGAGTACCTGCGCGGCACGCAGCAGGACATCTACGATTTCGAGCACATCGTCGGATCGAGCGCTGCCCTTCAGAAGGTGCTGGATGTGGTCAAGAAGGTGGCCAAGAGCAACACCACCGTGCTCATCCGCGGCGAGACGGGCACGGGCAAGGAGCTCATCGCGGGCGCCATCCATCACAACTCGCTCAGGACCGCACGCAACTTCGTGAAGGTGAACTGCGCCGCGCTGCAGGAGAACCTCCTCGAATCGGAGCTGTTCGGCCACGAGAAGGGCGCGTTCACGGGCGCGGACAAGCAGCGCATCGGGCGGTTCGAGCAGGCCGACGGCGGCACGCTGTTCCTCGATGAGATCGGCGACATGAGCCCGAGCACGCAGGCGAAGATTCTGCGCGTGCTCCAGGAGCACGAGTTCGAGCGGCTTGGCGGCACGCGCACGCTCCGCGTCGACGTCCGACTGATCGCCGCGACCAATCGGGAGCTGTCTGCCATGGTGCAGTCGGGTCAGTTCCGGGAAGACCTGTACTACCGCCTCAACGTCGTCTCGATCGAGATGCCGCCGCTCCGGGAGCGCAAGGAAGACATCGTGCCGCTCGCCACGTCGTTCATCAGGCGCTTCGCCGGCGAGCTGAAGAAGAAGATCGACGGACTCGAAGCCGACGCACAGAAGCTCCTCATGCGGTACAACTGGCCCGGGAATATCCGCGAGCTCGAGAACACGATCGAGCGGGCGATGCTGCTGGCCGACGGTCGGGTTATCGCGGGCGACGACCTGCGGCTGGGCGAAGCGTCCACCACGACATCGGGGCGCGATCATCCGCCGGTCGTCAAGATTCCGCCGAGCGGCATCGCGCTCGACGACATCGAGCGCCACGCGCTCGTCGAGGCGCTCAAGATGTCCAACTGGGTCCAGAAGGATGCGGCCGAGCTGCTGTCGATCAGCCCCAGGGTGATGAACTACAAGATCAAGACCCTGGGCATCGAGTTTCCGCGCGGTCGGCGTGCCGTCGTGGCCGAGGCGCCGACGCCCATCGCCGCTGCGAGTTAGGGCCCGCCCGGGAATAAGTGCACCATTTCTGGGCGTCGGGGCGCCCGCCCGGCAAGGCGCGAGGAGCGCGCATACCGGGCGTATGTAAGTGGCGAGCAACGCAGCCCGGCGGGATG
>CAZCEL010000632.1:0-2330 GCA_964497175.1 uncultured Bifidobacteriaceae bacterium | reverse complement strand
GGCTCGTCGTTTTCGGTGTAGCGACGGAGTGCCGCGGTCACTCCGAACGACTCCGGTCGGCGGCCGGTTGACGCTTCGACCGTTCACTCGCCACTGGTGCCACGTCATGGCGTACGAGTCGTTCGAGAACCCAGACGTCGCGCGCCTCATGAACGAGCACTTTGTCGACATCACGGTAGACCCACTGCCTACGTTTGCAGAACCCGCACCTGCGAAGCGCCCATCACAAGTCCGGGGCGCCCCGCAAGCGCTCAGTACCTGACGGAGAGAGTCATGGATGATAGCGTTCTCAAGCACGAGGCGCTCGCGCTGTGGACGAAGGGGCAGAGGCACCAGCTTCGTGGCGACATCGAGCGCGCAATCGAGCTCTACACGAAATCGCTCGCGCTCTATCCCACCGCGGAAGCATACACGTTCCGCGGCTGGGCCTACAGCTTTCAGGGACGTCTGGACGACGCAATCGACGAGTGTAAGAAGGCGATCGCTGTCGACCCGACCTTCGGCAACCCGTACAACGACATTGGATCCTACCTCCTCAAGAAGGGCCAGCTCGACCAGGCGATCGAGTGGCTTGAGAAAGCCAAGACCGCTCCTCGGTACGAACCGCGGCACTTCCCCTACATGAATCTCGGTTGCATCTACGCGCAAAAGTGGATGGTGCTGCAGGCGATCCGGGAGTTCGAGACGGCGCTTCAAATTCACCCGGGCGAGCGGACATGCGTCACCATGGTTCAGCAGCTGCGAGGTTCGCTGAATTGACGCCTGGCTCCGCATCGGCTGAGGGCACACGCCGCTACGCGCAGCGCGCCATCGACCAGGGGATTCCTGCCTCCGCATACCGGGGGCTGGGGCGCACCAGCCTCGTGGCTTCGTCACTCGGCTTCGGCGGCTATCGGATTGACGACAGGACTCCCGAGCACACCGCGGCCCTTGAGAAGGCCCTTCTCGGCGGCGTCAATCTCATCGACACCTCCACCAATTACACGGACGGCTGCAGCGAGAGCTGCGTCGGAGACGTCCTTGGTCGCCATCGCCGTGAAGAAATCATTGTCGTCTCCAAGGTCGGTTACGTGCAGGGGCAAGCGCTTCGGTTGGCGCACGCGCGAGAACAGCGCGGATCGGCGTTCCCAGAAGTGGTGAAGTACACGGATGGATGCTGGCATTGCATCCACCCGGAGTTTCTCGCCGACCAGCTCGAGCGATCGCTTGGGCGACTCCGCGTCGAGAAAGTAGACGTCTATCTCCTTCACAATCCAGAGTACTTCTTCACGGACGCCGCCAAGCGGCGCACAGGGGCTTCGCTCGATACGCTGCGCGATGAGTTCTATGATCGGATCCGGCGTGCGTTCTCCTATCTCGAAGACGAGGTTCGCAGGGGTCGGATCGGCTTTTACGGAATCTCCTCGAATACGTTTGTCGTCCAGGCGAGCGATCCGGAAGCCACTGCACTCGAACGCATGTGGACGATTGCCGGCGAGGTGGCGCGCGAGCATCACTTCGCTGTGACGCAGCTCCCCGCGAACCTTTTCGAGAGCGGCGCGATGCTGACACGCAACAATTCGACGGGGACTCGAACAGTGCTGGAGTTCGCGCGAGAACACGACCTTGCGGTCCTGGTCAACCGACCGCTCAACGCCTTTTACCGGGAGAGGCTCATTCGTCTCGCGGATGTGCCGGCTCGGAGTCGCGAGGTCCATGCCCGCATTGATCCATTCCTTCCTCCCGCGTACCGAGCTGAGTCGCTCTCCCGCAAGGCTCTCGCACTGCTGGTGAACACACGGGGTGTTACCTGCGTGCTGAACGGCATGCGGCACCGAAGCTACGTGGACGACTCGCTTGGCGCGATGTGCAGCCCGCCGTTGGATGTCGACCTCGGTGTCTACGAGGCATTTGGTCGCATTTAAGGAGGAAGCAACGATGGTCATGCCAGGAATAGCGCTCCTGATTTCACACTGGAGACCGACAGAGGCGCGAGGTCACACTATCCGAGCTGCGCGGACGGCACGTCGTGCTGTCGGACCGGTTGAGACGGGCGGCTCACCACCTTGCCTGCGTACGGCCGGAGGAAGAACGATGAGCGACGGCCATACATTCAAGCTGGTTGCAACGGTTAAGCAGGGCACCGCGAATTCGCCGCTGCTAGCGATTCCGTACCCGACGCTCGAAGAAGCCCGGACCGGCGCGCGTCAGCTGCTGCGGGACGACCACATTCTTCGCGTCATGATCGTCATCAACGACGTCCCGCCACGGTTCGCGGAGTGGGTCGAACGGTAGGCAGGAAGGAGCCTTCATGGGGGATTTCAAGGTCATCGTCAGGAACAACGGCCCCT
>CAZCEL010000631.1:0-2331 GCA_964497175.1 uncultured Bifidobacteriaceae bacterium | reverse complement strand
GCGTAGAAGAGCGCCGACCGGATGGCCTCGAACCGCGTGGCCCCCAGCGCGTAGGCGGCCTCGCGCTGGGCCATCGGTACGGACCGCAGCACTTCGCGGGCGACCGACGAGGTGAAGGGAATCACCATAACGGCCAGGATCACCGCCGCCGACAGCATGCCGACGCCGAGCGGGGGTCCGCTGAACAGCGGCAGCCGGCGAAGCGCCTCAGGTGTGGCTGCCTCAAGGGCGCGAACGGCCGGGACGAGCACGAAGATGCCCCAGAGACCGTACACAATCGATGGAATGGCGGCGAGCAGTTCGGTCAGGAACACGAGCGGCTGACGGAGCGAGGCCGGGCACAGCTCGGACAGAAAGACCGCAATGCCGAGGGCGATCGGCGTCGCCAGCATGAGGGCGAGGACCGAGGAATACAGCGTTCCCCACATGAAGGGCCAGGCCCCGAAGTCGCCCGCCACGGGGTCCCAGATCTCGGTGCGCCAGAACGCCAGGCCGAATTTCTGGATGGACAGCGCCGACTGCCGCGTCAGCTCGACGGCAATGGCAGCGACAATCAGAATCAGCAGGAGGCCAAAGAAGCCTGTGCCGGCCCTGAATACCAGATCCTTGCGTCCCATCCTGCCTTCCTGGCCTTCTGCCTTTCTGCCCTACATTCTGATCCTGGCCAGCGCGGCCAGCTCGAGCTTGACGACCTCGGGCGGCAGCGGAGCATAGCCGAGGGGGCCGGCAAACTTCTGGCCCTCGCTGAGCGCCCACTTCATGAAATCGACCATGACGCGGGCCTGGGCCTTGTCCTTCGGATTCTCGAAGAACAGGAGCCAAGTGAACGACGAAACCGGATACACCCCCTTGCCTGGAGCGTTGGTGATCGAGACCCGGAAATCGGCCGGCATCTGCCTGGAGGCTGCCGCAGCCGCCGCGGTGACCGACTGCTCAGTCGCCTTGATGAATTCCCCCGCCTGGTTCTGAACGCTGCCATAGGTCGTCCTGCTCTGAACGGCGTAGATCAACTCGACGTAGCCCAGCGATCCCGGCGCCTGCGAGACCAGCCCTGCCACGCCCTCGTTCCCCTTCCCGCCTACACCCGTGGGCCATTTGACCGCCGTGCTCACTCCGACCGTGCTCTTGAACGCGGGCGAGCTCTTCGACAGAAAGTCCACCCAGATGTAGGTCGTGCCGGACCCGTCGGAACGGTGTACGACGGTGATGTCAGTGGCGGGAAGACTGACCCCCGGGTTCAGCTTGGCGATGGCCCCATCGTTCCATTTCGTGATCCGGCCCAGAAAGATGTCCGCGAGCACCTGGCCCGAAAACCTCAGCTCCGCCTTCACGTTCGGAATGTTGTACACGGGCACGACCGCGCCCAGAACGGTCGGCAGGTGCAGGATGGGGGCCTTGGCGGCCTTCAACTGTTCGTCGGTCATGGGGCCGTCGGTTGCACCAAAGAAAACGGTCTGGTTCGTCAGTTGACGGATCCCGCCTCCCGAACCAATCGACTGGTAGTTGATCTGCACGTCGGGACGAGTCTTTCGGTACTCGTCGAACCACTTTGAGTAGAGCGGATAGGGAAAGGTGGCGCCTGCGCCGTTGATCCGGACTGTCTGGGCGGTCGGGCCGGCCGACATGACCAGCACACCCGCCACTGCCACAGCCGTTGTCTGTTGACGGACCAGATTCATGACGACCCTCAGCATCTTGAGATTGTTGACACGTTGCACGATTCGCCTGGGAGGCCAGTCTGACCCAACGGTGCCGCAGGTGTATGTCGGGGGCGCTTCGCGCGCGTTACATCCCTGTTAAATCACCTGCTATTGCATGACGCCCATGAACACGAGCAGCAGCTCGAAGAGCAGGATCAGGACGATCGTCAGCTCGAGGAACTGCCCCCGCGACATCGCGGACTGGTCGGCGGCGAAGCGGTAGATCGCGTCGAGCGTTTCGAGCTTCTGCTCCACATCGGCCTTCCACCGCTCCAGGCCCAGCCGGTCGGCCACCAGCCGAAACAGGCGGGCCGCATAGATGTCTCCGACGAACTTCAGCGCGTTCTCGGTTCGGTCGGTGAGCTCGCTGACGTCGATGAACAGCGCATGCACCTGCCGGGCCGCGCGCGTGTACCGCGTGCCAACCCAAGAATCCGACCAGCGCGGCCGCTGGAGCGCGGCATAGATCGAGGTGAGTTCGTCGTCCAGGAGCTGGTCGTAGTGGCGGAACTCCAGCAGCTGCGAGTTGGCGAACTCCATGATCTCGAGCGCCGCCTGCACGCCCGCCGTCGTGTCGAACACGAACGCGGCGTTCCACGTGGGCACCACGAGGTCGTCGGCCAGGTACGAG
>CAZCEL010000630.1:0-2357 GCA_964497175.1 uncultured Bifidobacteriaceae bacterium | reverse complement strand
ATGGTCGTGACCACCTCGGCGGTCGAAAATCCGGGCTCGAACAGCAGCTGGCTCAACGACTGCTCGTTGGCCACATCGGCCTGGTCGCGGGAAATCAGGCCGCGATGGACCGCCTTCTCGGCGATTTGGCCGAAGTCGATGCCGCGGCCGTCGTCCTCGACGGTGATCAGCAACCCGTTGCGTTCGGTCGAGACGTGCAGGCCGACGCGTCCCTTGGCCTGCTTGCCCTCGGCCTGACGCTCCTCCGGCGGCTCGATGCCGTGACTGACGGCGTTGCGCAGCATGTGCATCACCGGATCCTTGATCCGCTGCAGCACGATCCGGTCGGCCTCGCAGTCGAGCCCGTCGATGGTCGCCTCGACCTGCTTGCCTTCGCTGCCCGCGAGGTCGCGGACCATCTTGCGGAACCCGCCGAAAACGCTCTCGACCGGCACCATTCTGGCGGCCTTGACCCGGCTCTCCAGGTCGTCGAGATGGTGGCGCAGCGAGCGGGCGCAGCGTTCCTGCGACTGGGTTGCGGTCTTGAGCCGGCGGGAGACGCCCTTCATGTGCGAGCCGAACGACTCCCCTGCTTCGAGAATGCGCGCCGCCCCGGGGCCGATGCCGCCCTGGCGCACGCCCGGCCCCAGCCGCTTCCACAGCCGCGACCAGTTCATCTCGAGCACCGCCATCTCGCCGCTGATCGCCCGTACCTCCTGCGATCCGAGCCCCTGGGAGAGCATGTCGGCGTGCAGCTCGCCGGCGGATTTGAGCAGCCGGTCGAGATTTCCGGCATCGACGCGAACGGAGGACGGTCGCGCGCGGCCCGGCAGCTCCACCTGAGCGGCGGGCTCGGCCGTCTCCTCGCCGGAGTCCCGCGCCGCCGGCTCCTCGCCCGGTGAGGGTTCCACCTCGGGCTCGTCCGTCTCGGCCGCGGGCTCGGCGCCCTCTTCGGGCCGCGCCTCCACGACGCGGTCCTCGATCTCGTCGAGGACGTCGAGCACCTGCTGCTTGAGGTCGGTGCCGAGTTCGGTCTCGCCGCTTTGCACCTTGTTGAAGAGCGACTCGAGGCCGTGCGCCAACTGCTCCACGTCCTCAAGCCCGACCGCGCGCGCCGCCCCTTTCAGGCTGTGGGCGCAGCGGGTCGCCTCCGTCAGGTCGGCGCTCGCCAGGGCCGCGTCGAGACCGTCGGCGCTGGCGATCCTCTTGCGGATGGCTTCGAGGTGCTCCTGATATTCGGTCTCGAAGACCTCGAGAAGCCTTTGTCGCAACGCGATCAAACGGCGTACCTCTCCATGGTGTGGTCGAGCTGGCTGCCGAGCGTGTTGATGTTCGAGACCGCCTCCTCGATCTGCTGGGTGCCGGCCGCGGTCTGCTCGCTGCCGCTGCGGATCTGCTGCAGGGCGGTCGAGACCTGCTCCAGCCCGACGCGCTGCTGGTTGGTCGAGGCCACGACCTGCTCGAAGGCCTGCACGCTCTTCTCGATGATGGAGGCGAGATCGGTGATGGTTTGCAGCGTATTCTCGGACTGCTCCCGTCCCACGGCCACGCGCTTGACCGATTCCTCGGTCGACATCACCGACGAGTTGATGCCCTTCTGGATCTCGCCGAGAATCGAGGAGACCTGGGCCGTCGCCGTCTTGGCCTGATCGGCCAGCGTCTTGATCTCCTCGGCCACGATCGAGAAGCTGCGCCCCTGCTCGCCGGCGGCGGTGGCCTCGATCGCCGCGTTGAGCGCGAGCAACTGCGAGCGCTCGGCGATGTCGTTGACCGTGGCGATGATCTCGCCGATGGCCTGGGTGCGCTCGCTCAGGGCGACGATCTGCTCGGCGACGGCCTCGGTTTGCTCCTCGATGGCGTCCATCACCTTGGCCATGTCGTCCATCGAGCGCAGGCCGTCCTTGCTGCGCTCCGAGGCCTTCTCCGCCTGTCCGGCGATATCCTTCGCCCGGTTCGCCATCTGTTCGCCGGACTGGGAGATCTCATCCAGCGTCGCGGTCGTCTCCTGAAGGGCCGCGAATTGCTGCGCCACGCTCGCCGCCTGCTGCTTGGTAGAGGCCAGCGTCTCGGCGGCCGAGGAGTTCAGATTGTTGACCGCTTGGCGTGTCTGCAGCGTGATCTCCTTGAGATTGGCGACCATGTCGTTCAGGCGCTCGCCCAGCGCGCCCACCTCGTCGTCGGAAAGGGTGTCGATCTGCTTGGTTAGATCTCCGTTGCCGACCCGGTTGACGAAATCCATCAGCGAATAGATCGGGCGGATTAGCTTGCTCTGGGTGAACCACAGAAACAGCACGATCAGGCCGAGGATCAGCACCGCGACCGTGACCAGCGTCAGATAGGTGTAATACTGGGAGTCGGCGACCGCCTCGTGGACCTTC
>CAZCEL010000629.1:0-2362 GCA_964497175.1 uncultured Bifidobacteriaceae bacterium | reverse complement strand
GATCTGGGACGTGTCCGGAGAAGCGCCGCGCGAAGGCGCCGAGATAAAAGGCACAACAGGTGACTTCGTCAGGCTGGCGTTCAGCCCGGACGGGAAAACCCTGGCAACGCGTAGTGATGGCGGGGATGTCCGGCTGTGGGACCTCACCCAGCCGACGCCGAAGGTGCGCGGCCTGCTCGAGGGTTACGCCAACGGCTGGACCGGCCACGGTAACTGGAGTATGGCCTTCTCCCCGGATAGCAAGACGATTGCCCTGACGGACAAGATCGGCCAGGTGCGCCTCTGGGACGGGACGAGCTTGCGCTGGGACGGCAAGTCGCCCGTCGCCACGCTGCCGAAGGTCAGCGCTTCGATTCTGGCAGCCAGTTCGATCGCGCCCGCCCCACCCTGCAGGAACGGCCGCCGAGGTGTGTCGAGGCCGTCCGCCTTGCGTTCGCCGGTGATCGCCCAGGTGCCGGACAGGTACCAACCAGTCGCCAGAAAGGGCGACAGATCGGAATCCTCGACACTCTGGCCACGCCGTTCCGTCGTCACGCGCATGTACTCGGACTTGATGGACAAGGGCCCGGGCCGCCACCGGACCTCGACGCCCAGGCGCCTGCGCGCGCCCTGCACCCACAGATCCGGCTCGAAGAAATGGCTGCCGAGCGAGGTCCGCCCGCGAAGTGCGGGATAGCCCGTGGGCACCTCACCACTTGTGTAGGCCACGCCGGCCTCGAGTTCCTTCGCCTGAGACTTCCGGCCCCGGAACGGTTGCACGGTGATCCGGCCGGCAAGCGTCCGGGCGCCAAACACGTCGGACCCGTCCCGGGTTCTCGCGTTCCGGCCGTCGTGGTCGAATGTGCCAATCTCGTACCGGAGCCTCCGACCGGCCAGCCTGCCGTGTACCATGACGCCGCGATCCCTGCCCGGGGCGAGCTGATTGGCCGCGGTCGACCGATAGACGAAGTCCAGGTTCGTCGGGCTGGTATTCTCGTCGAGACTGAACGGCAGCTTGAACTTCCCCGCCTGGACCTGAACCGCCTCGAACTGCCGATAGTTGACGAACACGTCGCGCCACGGATCGGGGTCGTCGGTCAGCTCGCGCTCGAGCTGAAAGTCCACGCGGCCGGCGATCACGCCCTCGACACCGATGCGGCGGCGCGCCAGATCGAAATCATGGGCCGCATCAGGATCGAGCGCGGCGTCGGTTCGGCGGACGTGGCCCTGCAGACGCGCCCGGAAGTCGATATGCGTCCCCCGGCCCAGACGTAGCGACGGATGATCGCGCCACACGAACGGGCCATCGTCGCGGTCGCGCGTGCCGCCGGGCTGCTCGGCCGCAGCCTGCGCGGACGCACCCGGCGACCCGGTCAGGGGCGGCCCGTCCTGGGCGAGAAGCGGAGCCGCGTGCATGAGAAGAGCGCAAAGCGTGAGTGCTCGCGGAGCGGTCAGGGGAGGCGGAGAGATTGTGGACACACCGCGCAGCGAATTGGCGATTCATCATAGCATCGGAACAGCACGCCGCCTGGAGGTGCTATCGTAAGCGTCATGCCCCAGTCTGCCGCCTCGAGACCGCGCGGATCCTCGCTGGGCGGCCCCGCATCGGTCGTCGACGCGGCCTGCCCGCTCGACTGTCCGGACGCCTGCAGTCTCGCCGTCACCGTGCAGCACGGCAAGGTGCTCACGATCGACGGCTCGTCGAGCAATCCTGTGACGAACAATTTCATCTGCGCCAAGGTGCGCCGGTTCGGGGATCGGGCATACGGGCCGGACCGTCTGCTCCACCCGGCGGTGCGGCGCGGGCGCAAGGGCGACGGGAAGTTTACCCGCGTCTCCTGGGACGAAGCCCTCGAACGGGTCGTGGACGGGGTCGAGCGCGCGAGGAAGGGGTGGGGGGCAGACTCGATTCTGCCGTTCTGCTACGGCGGCTCGAACGGCCTCATGACGCAGGACAACTTTGACGCAATGCTTTGGCGACGCCTCAAGACGTCCCGCCTCGCGCGGACGCTGTGTGCCGCCCCGACCGGCGCGGCGAACATGGCGCTGTACGGCAAGATGCCGTCGGTGACGTACCAGGACTATCCGGAGGCTCGACTGATCGTGCTCTGGGGCGTCAATCCTTCCACCTCGGGCATTCATCTCGTGCCATACGTCCGGGAGGCGCAAAAGCGCGGCGCCCGGCTGATCGTGATCGATCCGCGGACGACCCCTCTTGGCAGGTCCGCAGACATGCATCTGGCGGTCCGGCCCGGCACCGACGTCGTGGTGGCCCTGGCGATCCATCGCTACCTGTTCGCACACGGCCTGGCCGACGAGACGTTTCTTCGTGACCACACGAGACACGCCGGCAATCTCGGCCGCCCGGTTCATCGTCCAGGGA
>CAZCEL010000628.1:0-2422 GCA_964497175.1 uncultured Bifidobacteriaceae bacterium | reverse complement strand
TCCTCGGGCGACAGTGTGTACAGGCGCGTGTCCTCGACATTCCGCAGACCGACTTCGAGATGCTCCGGGCCGTCCGCGGGTCGTCGGCGTTCTTCCGGCGCGGGAATGGCTCAGGCTGATACCGTCCAGGTTCGTGCGGTAACGCCGCCAGGGACAGACTGCTGGCCGCGTGGGCGGCCCTGGCGTACAGTACCCCCGCCCATGAAGAGGCCTGAAGACACCGATGTCGAGGACACCATCCTGCGGCTGCTCGAACGGGCGCGGGCTGGCGACGCGACCGCCCGGGAGGAATTGTTCAACTGCCTTCGGGCGGAGCTCAGGCGGTGGGCCAACGGGCGCTACCCGAGGTGGGCCCGTGACATCGCCGACACGTCCGACCTGGTGCAGGACACGCTCGTCGAAACATTCAAGAACCTCGACGGCTTCGAGCCGCGCGGCGCGGGCGCCCTGCAGGGGTACGTCCGACAGGCCTTCAAGAACCATCTGATCAATCACGTCCGCCGAGCGTCGAGGCAGCCAGTCGTACTGGCGGTGCAGTCGGACATGGCCGACGAGGCGACCTCGCCGCTCGAGGCGGCGATTGCCGCCGAAACGCTCGAACGCTATGAAACGGCGCTCGGCCGGCTGGACGCGGGAGACCGGGACGCCATCATCGCGCGCATCGAGCTCCGGCTCTCGTATCAGGAGGCCGCCACCATGCTGGGCAAGCCCTCCGCTGACGCCGCGCGCATGACCGTTGTGCGCGCGCTCGTGAAGCTCGCGCGGCAGATGGGCGTCACGGACAAAGGCTCGGCACGATGAACGTCATGCTGAAAGGCACGTCGTACAGACCTTCATTTGTTCTGACGGCCTTTCCTTTCGTCGCGCCGCTCCCGTAGGCGGAGAGTCCCGCGCGGTCACCGGCGCCCGGACAGAAATCCCAGGTGCACGGGCTCGTTCGCCTGACGTTGATAGGCGTGGCGTCGGGGTAATCCGGGTTGAAGTTCAGTCCCCAGAGGAGGTTTCTTCCCATCGGATCCCCGAAGCTGATTCTGAGCCACGAGCGCCATGTCTGGCCATCGCCGATATCCAGCAAGCCATTAGCCGTGGGTTGACCGGTCGTCGGACTCAACACGTTGCTCTGGAATTCCCCGTTCTCGTTGTCGATCGTGAATTGCGGACCGAACAAATAGCGACAAGGTGTCAGGCCGGTTTGACACGGAGGACCGTCGAACGGTGAAGCCACGTAGAATGTCAGCTTGTACTTTCCGGAACCAAACCCCAACCACAGCTCGTTCCCGGGCGGCGCCGTGAGATGCGCGCCTTCTCCCGTTTCCGGCACGCCGATTCCCTGGTATGTCGGGTCCTCGCCGATTATTCCTCCGCACCCAAAGTTCGAACAGCCGAACGTCAGCGTGCCCTCCCGGCTCTGCGACGACGGCTTCGCGTTCTTCTGTGCTGCCGTCGCTCCGGACAGGCCCGCGCAGAGCGCAGCTACAAGCCCCCACCTGATGCCTCTCTTGGCTGCCATGTTCATCCTCCTGTGAGCGAATGTCCGGAACGGCCCGACTGCTGTTCGCCCATCCGTTGACCCCAAACAACGCCGGGCTCGAAACCGAACAGCGCTCAGTTCTGGACCTGATCTTCGAACACCCGGCGACCTGGCCTATGATTGGCCCGGCAGGTGTTCGCTCCGAAGTTCCCCAGTGTTTTGCAGGGGTACCTGTGGAAGACGTTGTTCCCGAGCCGAGCCAGCCAAGGCTGGCTGCGCTGGCCGAAGCCCTGGCCGACGGTCGGCCGCCAGACTGGGACACGGCCGAGGCGAGCGTCGCTGATGAGACGGAGCGACAGGTCATTCGCGGCCTGCGCGAGGTTGCCCTGGTCGCCGATCTGCACGCGGTCAGGACTTTGGTCGGTTCCGTGGATCCGGCGCAGGCCATCGCGGGGACTGATGAAGCCTTCAGTACCGGGAAACTCACCGCCTGGGGCCCTCTTGAAATCCGCGGAACCGTAGGTCAGGGCCGGTTTGGAACGGTCTATCGTGCGTGGGACCGCACGCTCGACCGCGAAGTAGCCCTCAAGCTCCTTCGCCGGGGCGGGCGCGCGGGCGACGAGGAGGAGTCTTTCGTCATCGAAGAAGGGCGCCTCATGGCGCGCGTGCGGCACCCCAACGTCGTCACCATCTTTGGCGCCCAGCGGATCGAGGGCCGCACGGGTCTGTGGATGGAGTTCGTCGAGGGACGGACACTCGAAGCCGAGCTCAAAGAGCGCGGTCCATTCAGCGTGTCCGAGCTTCAACGCGTGGCTGTCGAGCTCTCACGCGCCCTCGCGGCCGTCCACGCCGCCGGGCTGATCCATCGGGATGTCAAGGCACAGAACGCGCTGCGCGATGCCCAGGGGCGCGTTCTCCTCGGCGACTTCGGGACAGGCCGCGAATGGGACG
>CAZCEL010000627.1:0-2439 GCA_964497175.1 uncultured Bifidobacteriaceae bacterium | reverse complement strand
CGCTGCGGTCGGGCGTGGTGCGCCAGCTCGAGTGCTCGCGGCGGCTGGCGACGGCAAGCGTGTCCTCGGCGAGGGTGACCGTGGCGTCCAGCCCCGCGGCCGCATCGATGAACCGCGCCGCGGCAATGGAGGTGGCGCGCGGAACGCCGCCTGGCAGCGCGGGTGTCACAAGCGCAAGGGCGCGGCCGGTCAAGCCGCCGCCACAAGGTTTCTCCCGCGGATGCGATGGGTCTGCGAGCAGGACGCGTGCACCGCGGCGCGCCAGCAGGTAGGCCGTCCATGCGCCGCCGGGGCCACCGCCGACCACCGCGACATCGTAGGTCGCCATCGACACGTGATAGATTACTCGCCCGTGGTCGAGGTTGAGGCGGGACGATTCACGGTCGGGGTATTCCCCGACGCGGCATGGGCGCGAAAGGGCATTGACGCGCTTCGGAGTGTCGGTCTGTCAGCCGACGCGTTGACGCTGCTCGCGAAGGAGAGCAGCGAGGTGTTCGCACTCATCGAGGACGTGCTCGGTGAGCCGCCGGCGCGGCTCGCCGTCGCCGGGCTGGGATCCGTGCTGGCGCGGGGGCCGATGCTGACTCCGCTCGACGGGCCCGCTCGCGACCTGGCCCAGCTCGGCCTCGCCGGGACGATGCGGCGTGTCGGCTTTCAGGCACACGATGGTCGCATCTTCGAGGCGTTAACCGCGCGAGGTGGGATTCTGGTGGCGATTCACAGCGCGCCGCGTGCGGCCGACGCGCTCGCCATTCTCCTGTCACATGGGGGTGGCAACGCGGCGATCGGCGCGTGGGCAGGCCGCGTCTAGAGAGGTTCACCTCCAGACGGCGTGACGCTCCAGGCTGGTCGTTGGTCAAGGCACCTGTTTTGCAGTTGCAGCCTCGACGACGGTGCGCCACAATAATCAAGCGACGAGTGTTCCCATCTACATGGCTGAAGTGAAGCAGCCGGTGTCAGATACCGACGCCTCCGCAGGACATCTGTCCGTCCACATCGAGGATCGGCATGGCCCGGAGGTGCAGTTCCTTTTCGAGCGCCAGACCCAGCGGCTGGCCGGCTCATTCGCCACGTCTTTTGCGATCGACGCTGCGATCGTCGCGCTGCTGATCTTCGCGCCCCGGTTTCTGCCCGAGCGCGCCTCGACACCGGCCGTCCTGCCCGAGGAAGTCAGCGCGCGGATCATCTGGCTTAACCAGCCGGGACCTGGCGGCGGGGGCGGTGGGGGTGGCAACAAGATGAAGCCGCCGCCACGACCCGCGGAGCAGCCCGGACGAGACAAGATTACGGTGCCGGTCAGCAGGCCCGTGCAGATCGCGCCGGTTCTCGAGCCCAAGGTCGAGCCCGTCGTTCTCGAACAGGTGAACATCCCGGCCAAGAATCTTGCGGCATCGACCGAATCGCTTCCCGGGGTCATCGACGTGCCGACGGGGCCGCCGACCTTGTCGCAGGGCCCTGGCAGCGGTGGCGGTGCGGGAACGGGCACCGGGAGCGGCATCGGCTCGGGGACCGGATCAGGTCTGGGCCCTGGCTCGGGCGGCGGGACCGGCGGAGGCGTGTACCAGCCGGGCAACGGTGTGTCACTGCCCCGACTGCTAATGGAGGTCAAGCCAGCCTACACCTCCGATGCCATGCGCGCCAAGATTCAGGGCATCGTCAAGCTCCAGTGCGTGGTTCGCCCCGACGGCAGCGTGAGCGACATTCAGGTCGTTCGATCGCTCGACCCGCTGTTTGGGCTCGACCAGGAGGCAGTCAAGGCGGCGCGACGCTGGCGGTTTGTGCCGGGGACGCGGATGGGTCAGCCGGTCGCCGTTCTCATTACCATCGAGATGGAGTTCGCGTTGCGCTGAGCGACCTCGGTCGCGACACGTACAAAGAAAAAGGCCCGGGAGCCTGTGCTCGCCGGGCCTTTCGTTTTCCGTCCTGTTCGGGAATGTCAGTACATCCCGCCCATGCCTGCGCCCGCGCCCGGCCCAGGCGCCTCTTTCTTCTCCTCCGGGATCTCGGAGACGAGCGCCTCGGTCGTCAGCAGCAGTGAGGCGATTGACGACGAGTTCTGCAGCGCCGACCGCACGACCTTCGCCGGATCGATCACGCCCACCTGCACGAGGTTCTCGTACTTGTCGGTCAGCGCGTTGAAGCCCTCATCGTCCTTGAGGTCCCGCACTTTCTGGACGACGATCGAACCCTCGTGGCCGGCGTTGCTGGCGATCCAGCGCAGCGGCTCCTCGATGGCGCGCGACACGATGTTGATGCCGATCTGCTGGTCACCGCCGAGCTTGAGGCCGGCGAGCACGTGGGCCGCGCGGATGAGCGCGACGCCGCCGCCGGCCACGATGCCCTCCTCGACGGCGGCCTTCGTCGCGTGCATGGCGTCCTCGACCCGCGCCTTCTTCTCCTTCATCTCGGTCTCGGTGGCCGCGCCCACCTTGATCACGG
>CAZCEL010000626.1:0-2455 GCA_964497175.1 uncultured Bifidobacteriaceae bacterium | reverse complement strand
GCCCGGCACGTACAGCAGGATGCAAAGCATGATGAACAGCTCGACGCTGATGAGCAGCATGCCGATGCTCATCCCAGCGCGTAGCGGAATCGCGTAGATCGGAAAGGGCTTGCCGCGAAGACTCGCGAACGCCGCCCGCGAGTTCGCGAACGTGTTCACGCGGATGCCGAACCACGCAACGCCGTAGCTGCCGCCGATGCCGATGAGCGAAAAGATAAGGATGACCGGAAGCGTCGTGGCCACCGACTTCCCGGGCAGCGGCGAGAGCCACCCATAGTAGGCAGCGATGATCACCGCGATGAACACCCACAGAATGAGGATGAACCTGCCCTGCGTGATGAGATAGGTCTTGCAGGTCTCGTAGATCAGCTCCGAGACATCGCGCATCGCCTTGTGCACCGGCAGATTCCTGAGCCCGGTGAATGTCATGAGCCCGAAGAGCAGCCCGAGCGCGCACACGACCAGGCCGCCCGCCAGCAGGGTCCGTCCGTTCACGCCGCCAAACTCCACCACCGACAGGTCCGGCACGACCAGGCTGGCCTCGCCACCCTGATGCGTCACCGGGGCCGCAGGCTGTGCCTCGCCCGGCAGCACCACGCCCGGCGCCAGCGACAGCCCGACGGCACACAGGACCATGACGACCAGCCGTCCAACACCCCTCTTCGCGATCGGCTTCATTGCACCTCACTCAGAGTCCGATTGATCCGGACACAGTAATCGGGCGCCACTCTTCACCCCTGCTGCGCCGCACAAAACGACGGATTATACTCGGAACTCCTCGACAGCGTCCTGCCCGCGCCACCCCCGCACACGCCCCGGCAGCGCCATGCCGCCGGTCAGAAACACGTTGACGGCCTCCTCCACCGTGATATCCGGGAACAGGGCGCGGTCGCGCTCACAGATGACGATGTCCCCGAGATACAGGTGATTGGTGGGCACGTACACGGCCACCATTGGCTCGGGGCCCTTGCCCCGATCGACGGTGAACTCCCTGGTCAGAAAGCCCAGGGCTCGCCGCTCGTGGTCCTCGATCAGCACGACGCGCTTGAACCCGAACTCGTTGTCAGGCGAGAAGGCGGCGATCAGTTGCTTGACCGGGGCGTAGATCGTTCGAAACACCGGCACGCGCAGGAGGAGGCGCTCGCCGCGCTGCAGGACACGCTTGCCGATCATGTTGGTCGCAATCGCCCCCACGAACAGAATCGCCGCGGCGGTCGTCGCGATGCCCAGCCCCGGAAGGCGACGGCCGAGCACGCGCTCGTACAACGGCTCGGTCAACCCGTCGACGATGCCGAAGATCCAGATGAACGCCGCCACGGTGATGAACAGGGGAACGGTGACGATGAATCCCGCAAGGAAGCGTCGCCGGAACCACGCGAGCAGGTTCATGACCAGCCGGCCTCCAGTGCGGCGAGCAGGATCGCGCCTGCGGCAATGCGGTACCAGGCGAACGGCGCAAACCCTGACCGCCGCACGACGCCGACAAACGGTCTCACGACCAGGGCGGCCGATGCGAACGCCGTGACGAAGCCGACGGCAATCGCGGCGACCGGCTGCGCCGATGGAGCCTCGCCGATCTGCAGCAGTTCATATGCAAACGCCGCGACCATCGTCGGCATGGCGAGGAAGAAGCTGAACTCGGCCGCCGTGGCCCGTTCCAGTCCGGCGACCATGCCGCCGACTATGGTTGCGCCGGAGCGCGACACGCCGGGGATCAGGGCGAGCGTCTGGCAGATCCCAATTGCCATCGCGCGCCCCATCGACGTCTGCTCGACGCGGTGCACCGAAGGACGGGGCCCGAGGCGTTCGACGGCCAGCATCACCGCACCGCCCAGAATGAAGGCGACGGCCATGACGCGAACGCTGGCAAAAAGCACGGTCTCGACATAGTCGGCCAGGAACGCGCCCGCCAGCGCCGCCGGCACAAACGCGACGATCACTCCCGACGCGAACCGCCTGGCGGCCTGACTATGCGGCAGGCCGGCCATGACCTCGGCGATCTTGACGCGGTACAGCCACATGACCGCCAGAATCGAACCGAGCTGAATCATCACGGTGAACGCCCCGCCCGGATCCTCGAAGCGAATCAGGCGGCCGGCAATGAGCAGATGGGCTGTCGAGGACACGGGCAGGAACTCGGTCAGTCCCTGCAAGGTGCCGAGAACCGCCGCCTGAATGAACGTGGACATGGGCAGCACCGCGCACGAGAGTCGTCCGGAAGCCGGGCGCGACCTGCCGGCGATCTGATCGCTGGACCGTGGTTATGATGCGCGGGCCTTCCGCTGCGGCTTCGCCTTGCGCTGCGGCTGCTGCGCGACTGCCGCGGTCGTCGGCGCTCGCGCCGCTGCCTTGAGCGGCCCCTTGCCCCGCCAGATGGTCACGATGGCGGCGGCCACGAATACGCTCGAGTACGTGCCGGTGATCACGCCGACGATCATCGTGAACGCGAAGCCGC
>CAZCEL010000625.1:0-2503 GCA_964497175.1 uncultured Bifidobacteriaceae bacterium | reverse complement strand
CACGTACGGCACACCGTGCCGGATGCACTCGTACATCACCCCCGATGTCAGTACACCCTGCTGAACGGCGCGCTCGAGACCGCCCGCACGGCAGATTGTGTTGATGGCGCGCATATGATGGCGATGACCGCCCTCGATCGCCCTCCCGGTGTGGAGGTCCACACCGAGCGACGTGCCGAACAATGCCTGCTCCACATCGTGTACCGCGAGGGCATTGCCTGCCAGCAGCACGTCGACGAAGCCGCCGCGGATGAGGTCTTGGAAGTACTGCGAGCCGCCGGTATGCACGAGGACCGGCCCCGCGACCACGGCGATTCTCCCGCCCGCGGCCTTCGTGTCCCGCATCATGGACGCGATACGCGTCACGCCGACCTCGACGCGGCGCTCGGACGAGATCTCGTTCGCCATGAACGCAAACCCCCGGCGGTCCCGCTCCTGGAACTCGGGGATCACCCTCACTCCGGCCACGCCACAGACGACCGCATCGCCCCGGCGCACGTCGCGCAACTTGCGGCAGACAGCCCGGCCACTCTCGATCACGACGACGCCGTCCATGCGCTGACGTCCGACCTCGAGCCACTGCCCTCCCCGGCGGACGAAGGTCCGATGGTTGGTCGTCGAATAGAAGTCGTCGGGCACACATCCGTCGCGATCGGCTTCCCGGACGAGGGCGTCCTGCTGATCGGAGAGGCGGCATCCGAGGCCGACCAGTTCCTCGAGCACCTGACCGAGCACGTCCTCGGTCGGCGCCGAGATTCGCATGGCGATGGACGAGGGCTCCTCGTTGCTGCGGCCGATGTCGAACCTGAGCACGTCGAACGACGCGTTGTGTCGAACAACGGTGTCGAAGACGACGTTGAGGATCTGAGAGTCGATCAGATGCCCTTCGGCCTCGACGACCTCGCTGAACGCGGTGGCGTTGACGGGCATGTCACGAGAAGATCGGCAGCGACAGCGGGGGCTGCACGTGGAAATCGCTCCTGGCGACCTCGGCCAGCGCCCGGTCGAGCACCGACTCGGAGCACTCCTCGAGGGTGGTCACGAACGGCAGGCGGTCCTTTCGGAATTTCGGCAGCTGCAGCACCCCTTCGATGTTGATGCCGTAGCGGGCATATGCTGTCGTGACCTGCGCCAGGATGCCGGGTTTGTCGTTGACCGTGAACCTGACGTAGTGCGGGGCAACGAAGTCTCCGCTGACGTCGTGAAAGGCCGTCTCGACTGGCGCAGAGGCCGACTCCCCCTTCGCGCCGCGGCTGACTGAGAGCACGTCCGAGACGACCGCGACAGCGGTCGGCGACCCTCCGGCGCCAGATCCGGAGAACGAGGTTTCGCCGCCGAACACGCCCCGGACGGTCACGAGGTTCTGGTTGCCCTCGACTCGACCGAACCCTGAGGTGAGCGGGACGAGGGCCGGACGGACAGCCGCGAACACCGCGCCGCTGTCTTCGGCCGACGCCCGGGCAATCTGCCGAATCGTGCAGCCTAGTTCACGGGCGTATAGGAAGTCGACCGGCTCAATCGGCCGGATCGACCGTGTCGCGATATCCCCGACGCGTACCGGCCGGCGCAAGCCGACGGCCGCGATAATGGCGAGCTTGGCGGCCGCGTCGGCCCCGTCGAGGTCTTCGCTCGGATCTGCTTCCGCGTAGCCTCGCGCCTGAGCTTCCGCCAGCGCGTCGGCAAAGGCGATGGTCTCCGATTGCATCCGGCTCAGAATATACGCGCAGGTGCCGTTGAGAATTCCACGCACCTCGACCAGACGATCGCCGGCCAGACCCTCCTGCAGCGCACGAAGCACAGGAATGCCGCCGGCCACCGACGCCTCGAACCGGACCTCCAGCCCACGCGCCCGGGCCAGATCGAGAAGCTCTGGCCCGTGATGCGCCATGAGCTGTTTGTTCGCCGTGACCACTGACTTGCCGGCTTCGAGCGCACCGCGCACCCAATCGTAGGCGGGGCGCAGCCCTCCCACCACTTCAACGACGATGTCGGCGTCGGAGGCGAGAATGTCGCCGGCCGACTCGGTCCAGCAGACCGAGGAGGGCACCCAATCGGCGCGCTTGCTCGCCACATTGCGATTGAAGATGTGGGTCAAACGGACCTCTGGCACTTCCCCGCTGCTCAGAATGCGCGCCACGGCCTGCCCGACCGTGCCGAAGCCAAGGAGGGCCACGCGAGAGGGTTCGCTCGATCTAGTCATGGGCTGAGAGTCTACACGCCATGGCCGTAGCCGGCCTCCTCAGGTGTCCGCTCGTCGAGCTCTAACGAGAGGTCAAGGCGATCGTCGGCCTGCTCGGACTCCTGAGCCGGCGTCAGTCGCCTCGAAACGTCGTCACGGTTTCGAGTGGCTGCCTCGTCAAACACTGCCTTCATCTCTGACATTTCCTGTGTCCCTCGCCAAGGCTCGCAAAACAGAAAGGGCCACCACCCGTGTCCGGGTGATGGCCCTTGGAATCGCTTGATTGCTCGTCCTGGTTACATCACCCGGTTGGCGCTCCGAGCG
>CAZCEL010000624.1:0-2520 GCA_964497175.1 uncultured Bifidobacteriaceae bacterium | reverse complement strand
ACCGTGAGGGCCGGATTGGAAGACACGACCGGCGGGCTGCTCAAGGAAGATTTCGTGTGGTCGTTCGACACCGCCGCGCCGGAGATCATCTCGACCGACCCGTATAGTGGTCAATCGGGCGTGGCGCTCACCCGGCCCATCAGCCTCACGTTCAATCAATTGATGGATCACGCCTCGACCGAGGCAGCGTTCGCGCTGCTCACCCCGGAGCACGGGAATCCCCCCGGCGCGCCCGGCGCGTTCCGCTGGTCGGAGGACGGCCTGACCCTGGGCTTCATCCCCGCCGAGCGGCTGGCGCTCGCCGCCGAGTACGTGGTGACGGTGGAGGCTTCGGCCCGGTCGGCCAACGGCGGCGCGACTCTCCCCTCGCCGTACACGCTCTCCTTCACCACCGCCCAGCCCCCGGCCATCCTTTCGACTGACCCGCCGGACGGCGCGCAGAGCGTGGAGACTTACAACGGCTTCCGCATTTTCTTTGCTTCCGCGATGGACGTGAACACGCTCGACCCCAACATTCAAATCCTCCCCGAACCGACGCAGGTCTACACCTATTGGAACGACTCCGATTACAGTTACTACATCGGCTGGAATCTCGAGCCTTCGACGGATTATCAAGTGACGCTCGGAACCGGAATGCGGGATCCCTACGGGAATGCCATCCCCGAAAGGCGAACGGTCGGCTTCCGCACCGTGCCGCTCGCCGCGCAGGCGTACTTCAACACCAACGGGCAGGTGGGGACGTACAACGCCTACGAAGATACGACGCTGTTCGTCTCGACCGTCAACGTGGACGAATTGCAGTTCGGCCTGTACCGGCTGTCGCTGGCGCAGTTCGCGGACTTCACCGGCCCCAACGCCTACGACGCCTTTCAGCGCTTCAACCCGCAGTCCGCCGATCAGGCGCGCGAATGGACGCAGCCCGTGCCGAGCGAGCTGAATCAGACCATCCTCAATCGCGTGTCCCTGCTCGAACAGGGCGGGGCGCTCGAACCCGGCGCATACCTGCTGCGCATGTTCTCGCCCCAGTTGGCGGAATTGGGCGCGCAGTCGCACCTGCTCGTGGTGTCCGGCGCGAACCTCACGCTCAAGACCGCGCTCGACGAGGCGCTGGTGTGGGCCACCGACCTCGACACCGGCCAGCCGCTCCCCAACCTGCCCATTGCGATTTACGCTCAGAACTTCGCCAAACTCGCCGAAGGTCAAACCGATTCTCAGGGCGTGTTCGCCGCGGACATCAGCCGTTTGTCCGATCTGTGGGCCGGCATCTACGCCGTCTCGCAGGGCGGGCCGGGGAAGGCCGCGTTCGCCGTCGGGCGCTCGGACTGGTCGGTGGGCGTTGACCCGTGGGACTTCAACGTCAATTCACAGTTCTACCCGCAGGATTTCGCCGCCTATCTTTACACCGACCGGCCCCTCTACCGCCCCGGGCAGGTGGTTTACTTCAAGGGCGCGGTGCGGAATGAAAACGACGCCCGCTTCCGCCTCCCCGACCTGCGCGACGTCGCCGTCGTGATCTACAACGATCAGGGCGAGGAGGTCTACCGTGACACGCTTCCACTCACGCCGTTCGGCACGTTCTCCGGCGAGTTCCAGCTGGCGGAGGAGGCCGGGCTGGGCTACTACAACCTCTCTGCGCAGAAATCGGACGACCCGTTTGTCACGCTGGGCAGCCTCTCCTTCAGCGTCGCGGAATACCGCAAGCCCGAGTTTCAGGTCAACGTGGCCTCGCCGGTCACGCAGACCGTGCAGGGCGGGACCATCCCCGTGACCGTGGAGGCGAGTTTCTTCTTCGGCGGGGCGGTGTCGAACGCGGACGTGCACTGGTCGGTGCTGTCGGCGGACTACGTTTTCAACTACACCGGGCAGGGCTATTACGACTTTTACAACTTCGACTACTCGTCGGGACAGGCCGGGCCGGTGTACGGGACGTTCGGGCGGCTGATCGCCGAAAAGGACGGCCAGACGGACGCGCAGGGCCGGGCGGCCTTCGAGGTCAGGGCCGACCTCTCGGACGCGAGCACGTCGCAGCTGTACACCCTCGAGGCCACCGTCACGGACACCGCAGGCGGCCAGCAGGTCTCCGGGCGGACGTCGGTCGTCGTCCACCAGGGCCAGTTCTACGTGGGCGTGCGGCCCGAGCAGTACGTGGGCCAGGCCGGGAAGCCCGCCAACGTCCAAATCGTCACCGTGGATTGGAACAGCGATGCTTTCCCGAATCAAAGACTGCACGTGGTTTACAGCGACCACCAGTGGAACTGCGCGCAGGAGAAAGACCCGGACTCGGGCGCGAACGTGTGGACGTGCCACGTCAACGACACCGAGGTCGCCTCCGACGACGTGACGACGGATGCGAGCGGAAAGGCGACGTCGTCGTTCACCCCGCCCAAAGGCGGCGTGTATCAAGTGAAGGTGACCGGCGCGGATGCGGGCGGGCGCACCATCACCGCGGCGACCTATCTGTGGGTCTCATCGGGCGACTACATCACGTGGCGGCAGGACAACAACGACCGGATCACGCTC
>CAZCEL010000623.1:0-2522 GCA_964497175.1 uncultured Bifidobacteriaceae bacterium | reverse complement strand
CTCCCCGACAAGGCCATCGACCTGGTCGACGAGGCGGCGTCCAAGCTCCGCATGGAGATCGACTCCATGCCCGCCGAGCTCGACGAGATCGAGCGCCGCATCATGCAGCTCGAGATCGAGCGGGAGGCGCTGCGCAAGGAACGCGACAAGGCCTCGGTCGATCGGCTGGCGCGTCTCGACAAGGAGCTCGCCGACCTGAAGGAGGACCGCGGGCGCCTCGCCACCCACTGGCAGCAGGAGAAGGAGGCGATTCAGAAGGCCCGGACGCTCAAGGAACAGCTCGAGGCCGTTCGCCGCGACGTCGAGCGCGTGCAGCGCGCCGGCGACTACGCGAAAGCCTCGGAGCTTCAGTACGGCAGGGTGCCCCAGATCGAGCAGGCGATCAGAGACGAGGAAACCCGCCTGTCCACGCTGCAGCAGGGCCAGCGAATGCTGAAGGAGGAAGTCGACGAGGAGGACATCGCTGACGTCGTGAGCAAGTGGACGCACATCCCTGTGAGCCGGCTGATGGAAGGAGAGATCCAGAAGCTCATCCACATGGAGGAGCGCCTGCACCGGCGTGTCATCGGCCAGGACGAGTCCATCACGGCTGTGGCCAATGCCATCCGGCGGGCCAGGGCCGGACTGCAGGATCCGAACCGGCCGCTCGGCAGTTTCCTGTTCCTCGGACCGACCGGCGTGGGCAAGACCGAGCTGGCCCGGGCGCTCGCCGAGTTTCTCTTCGACGACGAGCAGGCGATGGTGCGCATCGACATGTCCGAGTATCAGGAGAAACACACCGTCTCCCGCATGATCGGTGCGCCCCCCGGCTACGTCGGCTTCGAGGAGGCCGGGCAGCTCACAGAGGCCGTCCGTCGCCGCCCCTACGCCGTCGTCCTCTTCGACGAGGTGGAGAAGGCCCACCCCGAGGTGCTCAACGTACTGCTGCAGGTACTCGACGACGGCCGATTGACTGACGGGAAGGGCCGGACCGTCGCTTTCAAGAACGCCGTCGTTGTCATGACCTCGAATCTGGGAAGCCAGTTCATCGCCGAACACACGCGCGCAGAGACGGGGCTGGTCGACGAAGGGACGCGCCGGCAGGTGATGGAGGCGCTCCGCGCACACTTCCGTCCGGAGTTTCTCAACCGGATCGATGAAGTCATCTTCTTCCATGCGCTCAGCCGCGAGCACCTGAAGAAGATCATCGACATTCAGGTGGCGGGCCTCATGAAGCGGCTGGAAGAGCGCAAGATGCACGTGCAGTTGACCGACGCGGCCAGAGATCAGCTGGTGCGCGAGGGCTACGATCCGACGTACGGCGCCAGACCCCTCAAGCGGACGATCCAGCGTCGCGTGCTCGATCCACTGGCACTGCGCGTGCTCCAGGGCGAATTCACCGAAGGCAGCTCGATCGAGGTCGACGCCGGCGAGGGCGGGCTGACATTCCAAAAGCTGGAGTCGGTAGGGGCATAATAAACCTGACTGCGCCATGGCCACCCCCAATCCTGCCCCTCGCCTGAATCCGCGCGGCGGGGATCGCCGCGGCCAGCGGCCGCTCGCCGGGCGGCCCGGCACCTCGCTGTGGTACGGTCTGGCGCTGCTGCTCCTGCTCGGGCTGGCGCAGGTGTACTTCTACTCGCCTGGCGGCCGGGCCATCCCGTACAGCGAGTTCAAGGATCTGCTCAAAAATGGGGCGGTCGCCGACGTCACCGTCGGCGAGCAGGTCGTCCGGGGCACGCTCAAGCAGCCGGCGCCGAACGACCCGACGCAGTCCCGGCAGTTCACCACGACACGCGTGGACGACCCCAAGCTGACCGAGGAGCTCGAGTCCAGAAGCGTCAAGTACAGCGGCGAAGTCGTCAGCCGGTGGCTTCCTGAGCTGCTGAGCTGGGTTCTCCCGCTGCTCTTCTTCGTCGCCATCTGGGGGTTTTTCTTTCGGCGGATGAGCGGCGCCGAGGGCGGCGTGATGTCCTTCGCGCGCTCGCGGGCGAAGATCTACGCCGACGACGAAGTGAAGGTCCGTTTCGCGGACGTGGCCGGCGTGGACGAGGCCGAAGAGGAGCTGAAGGAGATTGTCGAGTTTCTCAAGAACCCGAAGAAGTACACGAACCTCGGCGGACGCATCCCCAAGGGCGCCCTGCTGGTGGGTCCCCCGGGAACTGGTAAGACGCTGCTGGCGCGGGCGGTCGCCGGCGAGGCCCACGTTCCCTTCTTCAGCCTGAGCGGCTCGGAGTTCGTCGAGATGTTCGTCGGGGTTGGCGCGGCCCGCATCCGCGACCTCTTCCAGCAGGCCGAGGCGAAGGCCCCTTGCATCGTGTTCATCGACGAGTTGGATGCGCTCGGCAAGGTGCGCGTCCAGAGTCCAATCGGCAGCCACGAAGAGCGTGAACAGACGCTCAATCAGCTGCTGGCCGAGATGGACGGGTTCGATTCGCGCAAGGGCGTCATCATCATGGCCGCGACCAACCGGCCCGAGGTGCTCGACCCGGCGCTGCTCCGCCCCGGTCGTTTCGATCGGCAGGTGCTGGTCGACAAGCCGG
>CAZCEL010000622.1:0-2526 GCA_964497175.1 uncultured Bifidobacteriaceae bacterium | reverse complement strand
GACGGGGGTCGATACGGTCCAGCCTCTCGGCACGATGATCTCGAAGCCGCTCATCATCATGTAGGCATCGATCGTCGCGTCTTCACCGGGAGGAATCGTGGCCAGGCGCAGGTCGAGCTGGCCGCCGCCCATGAAGGCGCTGATCTCCCCGCCGCGAAATCGCGCCGACGAGCTCGCGCGCTTGACCCCGCTCATGACCGATACAATCGAGATGCGGTCCGCGCTCTCCGTGCCGTTGCGCTGCGACAACCTCGGCCTGAGAGCGTGCAGCACCATCTGCGACCCGATCAGGATCAGGACGAACGGCCAGAACAGGCGCCAGAACCCGACTTGAACGACGCCCAGCGAGTACAACAGCAGGTAGGTCCCGACCACGATCACGACGGTTCCATTGAGCCGGCCCGCAGCCTCAGTGGCCTGAGCCAGCAGGACGCCACCGATGGCAATCACCGCCACGGGCCAGAATCGCAGTACGGTGGCGGCGTTCATGAGGTCGAGGCGATCGAGGACCAGCACGGTGCCCACCGCCACGATGAACAGGCCGATAATCAGCCTGGGCGTCATCGGCAGCCGCCTGGGCGCGTCCGGCGCGGGCGTGGGCTTCTCAAGGTCCGCAGTCATCTCAGGCCTCCCTCACGACCGAATCACGATCCCTCCCAGGAGCACCACCCCGTGCAGCACGAGCTTCGGGGCGGGGGGGCCGTCGGCGGAGAAGGCGTCGGACTTCACCGTGGGCGATCCCCGGTCGTCCCTGATGGCGCCGACAACCGGACTGGCCGCCAGGTCCACGATCCAGCCCTCGGGCACTCGCAGCGTCAAGCCGCCCACCAGCGCGAAGACGTCCACCGACGCGACCTGGCCGGGAGCCAGTGACGCCCGCCGCAGGTCGAGCGTTGACAGGCCCATCACCGCCATCAGCTCGGCATTGTCAAACGGCTCGTCCGCAACGACCCGCCTGGCTTCACCGGCCACCGCCACGACCCGGACGCCGTCCGAGGCCTCGCGCGCCCTCTGTTTGCTCCGGTGCTGAAGTGTCTGCGCTGTCAGCATCGCCGCCAGTCCGACGGCAATGATGACCCAGGGAGTGACGCTGACGCGTGCATTGTTCAACATACGTTCGTCCTCTCGTGGTGTCGGGCCATCCGTCACGAGGAAGTTACGCTGAGATCTCAGGACTTTACCGGGCATTTCGGCGAACTGCCGTCAATCCCCGGCGAATGCCCGCCCCCGCTCGCTGGCAGCCCATCTGCGTGTCACTGCCCTGCCCGGCACGTGGCGGGGACGCCTGCGCCCTCAGGGTGCGGCGAGACATGGCGTCGCGCTGTCGACGCGTTGCGTTCTTGGTAGACGGGCCATGTTGCGACTATTATGGAGGGCCAGTCCGGTCTTCTGTCGGACGCCTGGGGTGAGGTCACATGAAGTTCATAGTCGCAGCTCTTACGTTGGTGGGTCTGACGGCGGTGGGGATCGTCGGCGCGAACCGCACGGCGTCCGCGCAGGCCAAGTCGCAGTGGGACGGCGTCTACACGCAGGCACAAGCGAAACGAGGCGAGCCCTTGTACGCTCAGTACTGCGCCGCCTGCCACGGTCCCGATCTGGCCGGTGGCGAGATGGCGCCCGGACTCACGGGCGGCGAGTTCGCGTCGAACTGGAACGACCTCTCAGTGGGGGACCTCTTCGAGCGCATTCGCATCTCGATGCCGCAGAACGCTCCCGGGAGCCTCAGCCGCCAGCAGGACGCCGATATCCTGGCGTTCATGTTCTTCAAGGCCAATTTCCCGGCCGGAGAGACCGAGCTGCCGACGCAGACAGAGGTCCTGAACACGATCAAGTTCATGGCCGCCAAGCCGGCGGGACAGTAGCGCCGAATCAATGACCAGAAAATCAGGTGGTAAGCCGGCGCGCCAGCTGATGTAAGAACAAGCCGACGTCGGTCACGACACCGATCGTCTGCGACGACCCGCGGTCGGCTAGCTTGGTCACGACAGCAGGGTTGATATCGACGCAGACCATCCTCACCCACGACGGCAGCATGTTCCCCACGCCGATGCCGTGCAGCATGGTGGACAGGGCGAGCACGAGCTGCACGTCCTCGAGCGCCGCCGCGTAGCGATCCTGCGCCACGCGCAGGTCCATGATGGTCTCCGGCAGCGGCCCATCGTCTCGAATGCTGCCGGCCAGCACGTACGTCACCCCGTGCCGGATGCACTCGTACATCACCCCCGAGGTCAGCACACCCTGCTCAACGGCGCGCTCGAGACCGCCGGCGCGGCAGATTGTGTTGATCGCGCGCATGTGATGGCGATGACCTCCCTCGATCGCCCTCCCCGTGTCGAGATCGACGCCGAGCGACGTGCCGAACATGGCCTGCTCCACATCGTGCACCGCGAGCGCGTTGCCGGCGAGCAGCACGTCGACGAAGCCGGCGCGAATGAGCTCCTGAAAGTACCGCGAGCCGCCGGTGTGCACGACGACCGGCCCCGCCACGACGGCAATCCGGCCGCCTGCGGCCTTGGTGTCCTGCAT
>CAZCEL010000621.1:0-2554 GCA_964497175.1 uncultured Bifidobacteriaceae bacterium | reverse complement strand
GCCTCGAGTGTCGTGCCTGCAAGGCCGAATGCCCGGTCGGCGTCGACATGGCGCGTTTCAAGAGCGAGTTCCTGGCCGACTACTGGCGACGGCACGGCACGCCGCGCCGCGCCCGCATGCTCGGACATATTCACGAGCTCTCGCGATGGGGCAGCCGGCTCGCGCCGCTGTCGAACTGGACCGTCGGCAGCATTGCGGGTCGCTGGGTGAACGAGCACGTGCTCGGCCTGGATCGCCGCCGCCGGCCGCCCGCGTGGAGCAGGACGACGTTCGCCGAGGCGTTCGGGCGCCGACGGCCACGTGCTGAAGGCGCCAGCGCACTCCTGTTCAACGACACCTTCACCAACTACTACAGCCCGCAGATCGGGATGGCTGGGGCGGACGTGCTCGAAGCCGCGGGTATGGCGGTCGCCCTGGCGCCCAACGGCTGCTGCGGGCGTCCGCTGATTTCCCAGGGTCTGCTCGAAGAGGCGCGCGCCCGGGCCGCTTACAACGCCGAGGCGTTGTTCGGACCTGGGTCTCGTGGACAACCTCTCGTCTTCTTCGAGCCGAGCTGCCTGTCGGCCGTCCGTGAGGACGGTCCCGCTCTTCTCAGCGGCGAGCTGCAGCGCAAGGCCAGGATCGTCGCCGAGCGCTCGGTCCTCTTCGAGGAGCTGCTCGAAAACGGTCTGCGCGACGGCGGCGCGATACTGCCGCTCGGACAAGGACCCGACACGATCCTGCTCCACGCCCACTGCCACCAGAAGTCCATGGGACTGCTCGCGGCGACCAAGGCGCTCTTATCGAGGCTGCCGGGCTCCAAGGTCGTCGATCTCGATGCGGGGTGCTGCGGCATGGCGGGATCCTTCGGATACGTGCGCGAACACTCCAACGCCTCACGAGCGATTGCCGAACGCCGCCTCCTCCCGGCCGCCCGCGCCCTCGGTCCGGGTTCGGTGCTGGTCGCGACCGGCACGTCGTGTCGTTCCCAGGTCATCGATCTGGCCGGCGTGCGCGCCCTGCACCCGGCCGAACTGTTGCGTTCGGTACTTCCGGAGCCCCTATGAGTGTTGCCGCGTTGTCGGTTGTCGCGCTCGCCCTCGCCATCATCGTCAGCTGCGTGACCACTCTGAACGTTGGGGTGCTGGCGGTTGCGCTGGCCTGGATCGTCGGCGTGCTCGTCGGAGGGATGCCGGTCGGTTCGGTGATGGGTGGCTTCCCGGGTCAGTTGTTCCTGACCCTGGCCGGCGTGACGCTGCTCTTCGGGCTCGCGCAGGGCAACGGCACACTCGATCGACTCACGCACTACGCGGTCCGCAGCTGCCGCGGCAACCGCGGCGTCATCCCCATCATGTTTTTCGCGCTTGCCGCCGGAATCGCCTCGATTGGACCGGGAAACATCGCGACGGCCGCCCTGATGGCGCCCATGGCCATGGCCACCGCGGGGCGGGTCGGCGTTCCCCTGTTCCTCATGGCCATCATGGTGGGCAACGGCGCCAACGCCGGCTCGCTCTCGCCAATCGCGCCGACCGGCATCATCGTCAACGGGATCATGGCGCGGACGGGCATGACCGGCTATGAGGGCCAGACGTACGTGTACAACCTGGCCGCGCATGCGATGGTCGCGTTTGGGGGCTATTTTCTGTTTGGAGGCTGGAAGCTGTTCGCCCGGTCATCTACCGCCGGGCAGGCTGGCCCGGACGTCCGGCACGCGGACGACATGCGCCTCGAGATGCGGCACTGGGTGACGCTCGCTGTGATCGCGGTGCTGCTCGTCGGGGTGATCTTCTTTGACGTCAATGTCGGCATGGGCGCGTTTGCGGCTGCGGTGATGCTGGTGCTTCTTCGTTTCGGCGACGACCGCGAAGCGATCAAGCGGATCCCATGGGGCGTGATCGTGATGGTCTGCGGCGTCACCGTTTTGATCTCGGTCCTGGAAAAGGCGCAAGGGATCGACCTGATCGTGTCCCAGATCGGCCGCTACGCGACGCCGACGACGCTGTCCGGGGGAGTCGCCATGCTGACCGGGCTCGTGTCGGTCTACAGCAGCACGTCCGGCGTCGTCCTGCCGGCGTTTCTCCCCATGGTGCCGGGGCTGGCGGAGCAGGTGTCCGGCGTCGATCCCTTTGCCATCGCCAGCTCGATGAACATCGGGGGACACCTGGTCGACGTGTCTCCGCTGTCGACGATCGGCGCGCTGTGCATCGCGGCCGCGCCGGCGACCTCGGACAACCGTGCGCTGTTCAACAAGCTGCTCGCCTGGGGGATGTCGATGTGCCTGGTCGGGGGGATGGTCTGCTATCTGCTGTTCGCGGTGCGGTGATCCGGCACGCGACAATGGTGATCCAGAGAACCACGCTGAACCCATTGGCACGGCGCGGGCTGGCAAGGTGGCAGAATCTGCGTCATCCAAGGGCTGCCATCTCAGGACGAAGACGAGGCCTTCGGCGGCGCACAGATCCGCGAGCCAGTACCATGTACACAGGCCCTCGGCCGCCACGACCAGATCGTCCCAGTACGGGGCGACGATCTCGAGGAACGCCTCAGGCGTCGATTTCACATTCCGGTGCACCAG
>CAZCEL010000620.1:0-2557 GCA_964497175.1 uncultured Bifidobacteriaceae bacterium | reverse complement strand
TTGACAGGACCGTGGGCATCCAGCAGTTCAAGAACGATCGCTCGCTCGGCGACGATCAGATCGCGACCATTCTCGCGTGGGTCGATCAGGGCGCGCTGAAAGGTGATCCCAGAGACATGCCGCCGCCGCGAGAGTGGCCTGAAGGGCAGGGCTGGAACTACGCCGCGCGATTCGGCCAGAAGGAGCCGGACCTGATCATCAAAGGTCGACCGTGGACGCAGAAGGCCGGGCAGGGCAATGCGTGGTTCAAGCGGATGGTCGAGACGGGCGTCACCGAGCCGCGCTGGGTACGCGCCATCGAGGTGCGGCCGGGCTCGGTGAAGGGCCGCAAGATTACGCATCACGCCAACGTCGATATCGATCAGGTCGAGCCCGACGGAACCGTGACCGTTGGCCGGTTCATGGAATGGGCGGTCGGAAAAGAAGGGGAGCTGATGCGACCCGGTACCGGCAAGCTGGTCCTGCCCGGGTCGCGGATCGCCTGGGACGTGCACTACGCGAGCGCCGACGAGGACGTCACCGACACCGTCGAAATGGGTCTGTACTTCTATCCCAAGGGGCAGGAACCCAAGTACCGGCAGACGCTCCTGGCCGTCGGCAGCTCCGGGGCGGCGCTCGACATTCCGCCCAACTCGGTCGTCGCGCACGAGGGCTACTTCGTGCTCCCGAGGGCCGCGCGGATCGAGAGCTTCCAGCCGCACATGCACCTGCGCGGCAAGGCACAGACGCTCGAGGCGATCCTGCCGACCGGCCAGAAGGTGATGCTGAGCCACGTCGCGGACTTCACCTTCAACTGGCACAACGCGTACATCTACGCCGACGAGGCGGCGCCCCTGCTGCCCAGGGGCACGGTCCTCAAGGTGTCCTCGTGGCACGACAACACCGCCGCGAACAGGTCGAATCCCGATCCGAACGTGTGGGTTGGCTACGGCGATCGCACGGTCGACGAGATGAACCACATCTGGGTGAACCTCACCTACCTCGACGACGACGACTATCTGGCCGAGGTGCGGGCGCGGAGTGCGAGACTGACCGGACAGCAGTGACATCCGCGGTGTGCGGCCTCGAGCGTTGGAGGAACGTCGGATGAGACGCGGTCGTGCCGCGATCGTCGCCTGCACGGTCGCTCTTGGCGTGGTCCCGCTCGTCATCGCCGCGTCGCCGCAGCGCCCCGAGCGGCTTCCCGGCCCCCGCGAGCCGTTCGGCAGCGCAGGCGAGGCGATCTATCCCGCGTTCGAGGGATGGGGCGCGAGTCAGGATGGCAGCAGCAATCTGATTGTGCTCGGGTATATGAACCGGAATCGGGCGCAGGTGGTGGAGATCCCGATTGGCCCCAACAACCGGATCGAGCCGGGCGGCCCCGACTACGGCCAGCCAACTGTTTTCGAGCCCGGACGGCAGACGGCGGTGTTTGCGATCGCGGTTCCCAAGGACGCCGGCGCCCCGAAGCTCACCTGGACGCTCGTGGCAAACGGGCAGCCCGCCGTCGTGACGTTCCACCTGCAGCGCGACTACTACCTGAACTTCTACAAGGACGAGGCGAACGGCAACGAGCCGCCGCAGATGCGGTTCGGCCCCAGCGGGCCGATGATGGCCGGACCGCACGGGGGCTTCGCGCAGACGCTGATCGGATCGGTCGGCGAACCGGTTCCGCTCAAGCTGTGGGCGTCCGATCCCCCGCCGCTCGAGAAGAACTGGGAGGTCATCGTCTCGGCCCAGAACCGTCCACCACCGCGGCCCGTTTCCCCCGAGCAGATGGCCATTGTGAACGGCCAGGTGTTCGGCCGCGGGGGCGGAACCGGAGGGCGCGGCGCGAACAACGCAGCCGCGCGAGCGGACCTGACTGTAACCTGGACGAAGATGCGTGGACCTGGCGCCGTGACCGTCACGCCGCCGCGCGTGCTGCTTGCCACCAATGGCGACCGCAACACCATTGTCGAGGCGACCGCTGCTGCGACCTTTTCTGCGCCCGGCGAGTACGTGCTGCGGGCACAGGCGATCGAAGCTCCCGGCGCCGGCGACGGACTGTGCTGCTTCACGTTCGCCAACGTGCGGGTGACGGTAAAGTAGGATGGCCAGCTCGCCCATCAGTTCGTCGATGAGGCCGGAAAGGACCTCCATGCTCAGGGTTCTGCGGACCCCGACAAGTGCAGGGGGCATGGCCGCCCGAGTACTGATTGCGGTGTGCGTGGTCGCCGCGGCCTCGTGCGCGCGCGAGAGGGAGCCGAGCCCCACGAGCGCTCCGGCTTCCACGACGATGCCGACGCGTCCGTACGCCCTGGCCGGGCCACTCATCCCGGCGACGACGACGATGGTGAGCGCGTGGGACATTCCGGCAGACCCGCTGACCGATCCGTCGCTCGACGAATCGCCCCGCGGCGAGATGGTCCGGCGCGGCTACCGCATCTTCACGAACACTCCCGTTGAAGCGCCGGCCTACACGAATGCCAACGTCTCGTGCAGCAACTGCCACTTGAATGCCGGGCAGCGCGAGCGCGCCCTCCCGCTGGTCGGGGTCTCGGTGGCCTATCCCGAGATGAACCGCCGTGCCGGGCGC
>CAZCEL010000619.1:0-2582 GCA_964497175.1 uncultured Bifidobacteriaceae bacterium | reverse complement strand
GGCGCATGAGCGAGACATAGTCCGCCGCCATGTCGACGATACGCCGGTGCGGCGGGGCGCGGCCGTCGAGGCCCCGCGCGCGAAACGCATACATCGGTTGATCGCCGCCCAGCGCATCGAGCAGGCGGGGGGTCGCGCCTGCCAGGCCCGCTCCGCCGGGCACGAGGAACAGCGGCGGCAGGGAGCCGGACTCGCGCACCGGAACCAGCAGCGAGCCAGGCGCATCGCTCGCGGCCATGCGCCGCCGCAGCAACGCCGCCATCTCCGCGACCGTCGAGTGACGCAGCAGATCCTGCGGCACCAGCTCACGGCCGATACGGCGTTCCAGCTCCAACTGGAGCTCGACGAGCCGGAGCGAGTCGCCCCCCAGCTCGAAGAAGTCGTCGCCGCGGCCGACCGCAGGCAGATTGAGCGCACGTGCGATGAACGCGGCCACCTCCTGCTCCAGCGGATCGGCTGGAGGATCGGACACCGGGCGGCTCGACGACCTCGCCGGGCGTTCGAAACCGGCCAGCGCCCGGCGATCGATCTTGCCGCTGGCGGTACGCGGCAGCGACTCCAGCACGTGGAACTCGGCGGGGCAGCTGTAGCGCGGCAGCGCCTGCGACGCGCCACGCCGCACGGCGGCGACGTCGAGCGAGCGGCCGGCCAGGTACGCGACGAGCCGCGGGCCCCGCACGCTCGGTTCCCCCTCACCCCCGACCGCGACGAGCGCGACCTCGTCGACGCCGCTCAGACGCCGCAGCGCCGCCTCGACTTCCGCCAGGTGCACGGAGTGGCCGCGCACCTTCACGACGTCGTCCTTGCGCCCGAGTGCGTATAGCACGCCGTCGCCCGACATCGATCCCAAGTCGCCGCTGCGAAAAATCCGCCAGCCTGGACGATCCGGATCGTCGGCGAACGCCGATGATGTCAGGGCGGGCTGCCGCCAGTAGCCAGGGCTGAGAAAGGGACTATGGATGGTGATCTCTCCGTCCTCGCCCGGTGCCGCGAGCGCCCCCGCCTCGTTCAGGATCCTGACGATCACACCGGGAGCCGGCCGCCCAGCGGGCATGGCGCCCACGCCGTCGCCGCCCTCGCCGAGCGCCTGCTGGGCGATGACGCTGATCTCCGTCGCCGCGAGGTGATTCACCAGCATGCAGCCCGGCCTGAAGCGGGCACGGCCGAGCGCGACGTCGCGCGCGACGACCGGCTCGCCCCCGAGATCGATCGCCCGCACGCTGGCGAAGCTCGCAGGTGCGCCGCCAGGCTCGACCAGCTTGCGGAAGAGAGTCGGCACGGTGTGGAGCACCGTGATCCGCTGTTGGTCGATCCAGCTCGCAAGCCGCGCCGCCCCGCGCTGCCGCACGTTCAGGAAACAGAGGGTCGCACCGTTCAACAGCGCTCCATAGACGTCCATGCTCGACGCGCTGAAAGTCAGCGTGTACAGCATCGACAGCCGATCGGCCGGCGTGACGCGGAGGAACCCCGCGTACTGCCACACGTAGTGCAGCAGGTTGCGGTGCGTCTGCAGCACTCCCTTCGGCTGCCCGGTCGAGCCCGACGTGTAGATCAGCAACGCGACGCGATCCGGATCGGGCGCAGGCGCGCTTCCCGGCAACGGCGTACGGTCCAGCGCATCGTCGAGGCGGACAACCGGGCATCGACCCGCGGCCAGCCGCTCCGCCAGATCGACGAGCTCCGGGCCTGCGAGCACGAGGGCCGCACTGGAATCCTGCAGGATGAATTCCAGTCGCTGGACCGGGTCTGATGGATCGAGCGGCACGTAGGCGTGGCCGGCCTGAAGCACCGCGAGCATGGCTGCCGACGAAGCGGCGCCCGGCTCGACGAGCAGCGCGATGTGCTGATGGGCCGCGCTCAGGTGGCAGGCCAGCGCGCCGGCGATTCGATCGACGCGGCGGCGCAGCTCCGCGTACGGCATGGACCGCCCCTCGTCTTCGATCGCCGTCAGGTCGGCGTACTGCTCGGCGGCCGCGTCGAAGACGTCGTGAATCGCACGGCCCGACCAAGGCGATTCGGGAAGGGGATCCACCCCCGCCGGCCCCGGGCGCGTCGCCTGCCTGGTCACAAGACTCTGATCTCGCGAGGGTCCCGCACGAGGCCCGCTAGGCTTGCGGGTCCGTCCTCCGTGACCCACCCGGATGCCGAGCGTGAGAGCCAATGCACGTCGCCGGTGACTGCGCGCTGATGGCGATCGCCCCCGGTCAGATTGACGAGAACCGTATCGCAGGCGGGCACATCGCCGCGCGCGACCGTCTTTGCGAGCCCTGCGACCGCCGCCGACGCCGCGAAACAGGGGCTGACACCCTCCAGATCCTCGATGAGCGTACGCATCCGGCGGATCTCCTGCTCGTCCACCACGGCAAACATCCCACGGCTCTCGAGGAGAATCTGCCTGACGTGTGGATAGGCGGCCGACGGGTCGCCACGCAAGATCGCCCTCGCGATGCCCGCGGGGCGATGCACCTGGGCGCGTTCTACGCCGGTGTGGCGATCGAGCAGTCGATGCTGGGCGCCGCCCACGCGTGCGCGAACCCCCTGACGGCCCGCTACCGCATCACCCACGGCGCGGCGCTTGCGAT
>CAZCEL010000618.1:0-2584 GCA_964497175.1 uncultured Bifidobacteriaceae bacterium | reverse complement strand
CGCCGCGCTCGCGACGCTGCTGCTCGAGCGCGGCGCCGATCCGAACCGGGGCGAGGCCGGCTTCACGGCGCTCCACTGGGCGTCAGGCAGCTGGGAGACCGAGCTCACCGGACCCAATGGCATCGTGACGCAGGGAGACGACGAGTGGAGTGCCTTGCCCGGCGTCGGGGCCGGCAAGCTCCAGCTGGTCCGGGCGCTGCTGGCGCACGGTGCCGACGCGAACGCGCCGCTCGTCAAGGTTCCTCCTCGTGCGGGGTACACGCAGTTGCCCGTCGAGCACCGCGTAGCGGGCGTCAATCCGTACCCAGGCGCGACGCCCTTTCTGCTCGCGGCCATGGCGGGCGATGTCGCCGTCATGCGCGCGCTCGCGGAGGGAGGCGCCGATCCTCGGCGCACGGCCCTCGATGGAACGACCCCGCTCATGGTCGCCGCTGGTCTCGGCCGCTACATGGCGGAAAGTCACGTCACCGAGCAGCAGTCTCTCGAGGCCGTCAGGCTAGCGCTTGACCTGGGTGTCGACATCAACGCGGCGAACGACGCGGGCAGCACCGCGCTGCACGGCGCGGCGTTCATCAAGGCCAACGTTCTCGTGCGATTCCTTGTCGACAACGGGGCGGCCGTCAACGTCGCCAACAAGCGCGGCCAGACACCGTTGATGGTCGCCGACACGATTCGTGCAGGCAGCGCGACCGTCAGTGGGCGGACCAGCACAGGAGATCTGCTGAGGGAGCTGGGGGCCAGGTGACACGCTTCCCCCGCCTTCCATTCTTCGTCCTGGCCACGGCGGCGGCGTGGACGACCTTCGCGCGCGTGGGCGCGCAAGCAGACGTCGAGTGGCGCGCGTACGCGGCCGACAAGCACGCAAGCCGCTACTCGTCGCTCGACCAGATCAACCAGGACTCGGTGGCGGGGCTCCGCGTCGTATGGCGGCAGTCGGTGATCCCCCGCGAGCTCGGCGACCGCTGGCCAGGCGCCACGGTTCCCACTGTGTCGCAGAACACGCCGCTCATGGCGGGCGGTCTGCTCTACGTGAGCACCGCACTCGGCGTGGCAGCCGCCCTCGACCCTGAAACGGGACACGTCGTCTGGTTCGACACGCCACCCGCACGCGCCAACACCAGCATTCCACCCGCGCCGGCGGGGCAGCCGGGCCGGACCAGCCGCGGCCTGGCCTACTGGACCGACGGGCGCGACGCCCGGATCCTGGCGATTACCGGTCAGTATCTCGTCGCCCTGAACGCCAAGACCGGAAAGCGGTACACCAACTTCGGCGATCCCGCCACGGGCGACGTAGACCTCTCCAAGGGATACGACCGTGCAGCGCCAGGGTACCGGTGGGGCGGACCGCCCCTCGTTGTCGGCGATGTGGTCGTCATGGGCGGTCTCGGCGGCGCGCCCGGCGAGAACACCGGGCGCCAGCAGGGCAATCAGGGCGATATTCGCGGCTATGACGTGCGCACGGGCAAGCTGCTCTGGAAATTCAGGACCGTGCCTCGGCCCGGCGAATTCGGCAACGAGACGTGGCTCAACGATTCGTGGGCGTACTCTGGTGACGTCAGCGTCTGGGGGCAGTTGAGCGCGGACGAAGAGCTCGGGTATGTGTACGCGCCGATTGAAACGCCGAACAACAACTATTACGGCGGCGCGAGGCCGGGGAACAATCTCTTCGCGGAGAGCCTGATCTGTCTGGACGCGAAGACCGGCCGGCGCATCTGGCACTTCCAGGCAGTCCACCACGGCATCTGGGACTGGGACTTCAACTCCCCGCCTGCGCTGCTGGACATCACGGTCGACGGCCGCAGGATCAAGGCCGTGGCCGAGGTGTCGAAGCAGAACTTCGTCTACGTGTTCGACCGGGCGACGGGCCGTCCGGTCTGGCCGATCGAAGAACGGCCCGTGCCACGAGGCAATGTGCCCGGCGAGTGGTACTCGCCGACGCAGCCCTTCCCGACCAAGCCACCGCCCTTCGATCTGCAGGGTGTCACGGTGGACGATCTCGTCGACTTCACGCCGGAGCTGCGGCAAGAAGCGCTCGAGATCGTCAACCAGTACCACTACGGGCCTCTGTTCATTCCTCCAACGCTGGCCGGGGGACCTGATGGAAAGAAGGGGTACCTCCAGATGCCCGGCACGGTGTCCAACATCTGGAACTCTCCCGCGTTCGACCCGGAGACCGGAGTGCTCTTCGTTCCCTCGGTGCAGAGACCGCTGGCCGCACGACTGGAGAAGCCCCCGGGTCCTGACGCCGACGTAGCGTATGTGCTGCGGTCCTCGGGCAACCTGACGGGACCGAGAGGGTTGCCGACGCCGTTCAAGCCGCCGTACGGGCGGCTGACCGCCATCGATCTCAATCGCGGTGAGATCCTCTGGACGATCGCCAATGGCGACGGACCGCGAAACCATCCCGCGATCCGACACCTCAACCTTCCGCCTCTCGGGCAGGGAGGGCGCGTCGCTCCGCTGGTCACCAGGACGCTGGTGTTTCTCGGCGAAGGGACCAATGACGGCGTCATCGCGGCGCCGCCGGGGTACGGAGGGACGATGTTCCGTGCGTTCGACAAGTCGACCGGCCAAACAGTGTGGG
>CAZCEL010000617.1:0-2595 GCA_964497175.1 uncultured Bifidobacteriaceae bacterium | reverse complement strand
AGCTTCCAGCTCGTCGCCGGCGTGTTCGAGTTTTTCAAGCTCTCGGGGTCGCCCTCCGGCGTGGTGCTGCAAGGCACCGGGCAGGCGATGACCAACGATCAGCGGATGACCGCGACCTTCCAGCTCGGCAACAGCAGCGGCGTGAAGCAGCGGGTGACGATCCTGCTGCACGACGGGGACTTCCTCGACCTGACCGCGTGCACGTACTGGATCCCGCCTGGGCTGCCGCTGTCGAACTTCGCGATACGGTCCTATGCGACCAAGGCGTGGACCAATGCGACGGTATCGGTCTATCCAGCCACGGTCGGCACCGCGCCAACCCACCAGTGGCTCCGCCTGGACAACGTGAGCCTGATGCGGACGACGACAGCGATTCTCGGAACCGAGTGCTTCGAGCCGGGCGTCTCACCGACGTTCCTGCCCGGTGCGAATGGTGTCGATGTGGAGGTATCTCAGCAGCAGCAGTAGGACGTCTGCTGCGATTCTTTCGACGGTGCCTCGGGTCAGATTGGGGCGGGCACTCACCTGAACGGCCCGGGTGAGAGGCGGCGCCCCGTTGATGCTGTCTCCGCGTGCTTCGCCTCGTGTCGCACCTGTGCGTCCTGCTGATCCTTCTGCTGGCACACGAGCAGCGCGTAGCCGCGATAACAGCATGCATCGGTCCGTTGATGGCAGTTGGACGGAGAGCCGACGATGAATCCAGCCAGGCTGCTCGGAGCACTGGTGATGGCCGGTGTACTCGCGGTGGCGGGGCTGTGGAGTCGCTCAGGCGTTGAGGGGCAGGCACTGCAGGGCGGCCAAGGGCGCATTCCGAGCCTGACCGAACCAGGCGAGGGCCTGATCATCCGCCAGGTGGCGGAAGCGGGAACCGCAGCATTCGCCAGCGCCGACGGGCGGGGCATTCTGCTGGCAGGGTTGGCGGGCGCCAGCGCAGAGCGGCGGGCGCAGGCGTTCGTGCGGTTGTACGGCTCGTCGTTTGGCCTGGCCGACGACTCGCAGGTGCAGCTGGCAGTCCGCCCGACGATAGACGGCTTGGGAGTCGAGCACGTTCGCTTCCAGCAGGTGCACCAGGGCGTCCCTGTGGTCGCCGGGGAGTTCCTCGTGCATCTGCGGGGATCGCGCGTGATGGCCGCGAACGGTCGCGTCGTCGGAGACCTACCGGACAGCGTCACGCCAAAGCTCACGCAGGCCGACGCGGCAGCGGAAGCGGGCACGCTCATCAGAAAGATGCAGGACGCACCGGTGACGACCGCGGTGTACGGTCTGCCGCGCCTCGTGATCCTGAACAGGTCCATGTTCGACTCGACAGGCCTTCCATCGCGGCTGGCTTGGTTTGTGGTCATCGACGCCGGGCTGCGCGAGTTCATCTGGGTGGATGCCGAGACCGGGAGCATCTTGCTGCACTTCAACCAGATCGAGACAGCCAAGAACCGCACGGTCTACACCGCGGCCAACACCAGCACGCTGCCGGGCACATTGATCCGGACGGAAGGCGGCGGGGCAACTGAGGATGCCGACGCGGACGCCGCGTACGATTACGCCGGTCACACCCACGACTACTTCTTCACCCAGCACGGGCGCGACAGCTACAACAACGCCGGCGCCGAGATTCGGTCGACCGTGCACTACTGCGATCCGCTGGTGTGCCCCGGCGACTATCAGAATGCCTTTTGGAACGGCATTCAGATGGTCTACGGCAACGGGTATTCGTTGGCCGACGATGTGGTGGCGCACGAGCTGACGCACGCGGTCACGCAACACAGCACGGCCCTCCTCTACTACATGCAGTCGGGAGCGCTCAACGAGTCATTCTCGGACATTTTTGGGGAGACGGTCGATCTAGGCAACGGCTCGGGCAACGACACGGCCGGTCAGCGCTGGAAGCTCGGTGAGGATCTGCCCGGGATCGGTGCCACCCGCGACATGATGACGCCGACACTCTTCGGCGATCCCGGTAAGACGAGCGACGCCGCCCAGTTCCAATGCGACCCGTTCAGCGACAACGGCGGTGTGCACAGCAACAGCGGTGTGCCGAACCACGCCTATGCCTTGATGGTAGACGGCGGGTCGTACAACGGCCGGTTCATCACCGGCATCGGCACGACAAAGGCTGGCAAGGTGGAGTACCGCGCATTGACGACGTACCTGACCTCCGGCGCCGGATTCATGGACGCGTACACAGCGCTCGTTCAAGCGTGCAGTGATCTGATAGGCACTTCGGGTATCTCGGCCGGCGATTGCACACAGGTGAAAAGCGCAGTGGAGGCGGTCGAGCTCAACCGCAAGTGGCCTTGTATCGCCGCAGTCCCCGCGCCCCCGCTGTGTCCGACGGGTGCGGCGCCCGCCACGACGTGGTTCCTGGATACCTTCGAGAGTGGAATAACCAACTGGTCCACCTCCTCCACCTCGTCGACGCAGTGGGTCTCGTTTGAGGGCTGGGCCAAAGGAGGCACGAAGAGCCTCTATGGCGCTGATCCAGGCATCGCGTCGGATCACCGGGCTGCCCAGACGGCCGGCGTCGTGGTGCCGGCCAACGGCCGCTTGTATTTCGACCACGCGTTCGGGTTCGAGCACGACGCGCTTCTTGGAGTCAAC
>CAZCEL010000616.1:0-2608 GCA_964497175.1 uncultured Bifidobacteriaceae bacterium | reverse complement strand
GTGGGAATTGCCGATAAGCAATTCGAGTTCAAGATTCCAAAGGGTGTTGACGTTATCAGCGATGGCACGAGCCGATAGGTCCAGCCGTACGTTGCCGCCGGTCATCCTGGTGCTGGTGTTGACGGCAGCGGGTGGCTGCGCTGCGTCCGCGGCGCTCAGCCGGGGCCAGGACGCCGAGCGGCGTCAGGATTACGATCGCGCGGTTGCCGAGTACACCCAGGCGGTCCGCGGGCATCCCGACGACGTTACGGCGCGCGTCGGTCTCGAGCGGTCCAGGCTGCGTGCGGCTTCGGACCATTTCCAGCGCGGCCGGCGCCTTGCCGCGTCCGGCAAACACGACGAGGCTCTGGTCGAGTACGAGCTTGCCGTCGAGCTCAATCCCACGAGCAGAGAAATCGACGAGGCTCTGCGAACGACGCGTGTTCAGCTGCGGACTCAGGCAGCCGCGGCGCGCGACGGCAAGACCCAACTGCAGGCGCTCATCGAACGGACCCGCGACCTGCCCCCTCGAGGCCTCGATCTCCCGCCAGACATCAAGATGCCCGCATCGCTGCTCTTTCGCGAGGCGAGCAGCCGCGACGCGTTTCTGGCCATCGCGCGGTTCGCGAACCTGAGTCTGGCATTCGATCCGACCTTCGCGGCCTCTCCGATCACCATCGACCTCCGCGACTCCTCGCTCGAGGACGCGCTCGGTGCGCTGGCCGACGCGTCGCGGAGCTTCCTCCGCGTCACCGCGCCGCGAACGGTGCTGGTCATCCCAGACACCCCGGCCAAGCGCCGCGAGTACGAGGAAGAGGTGGTCCGCACGTTCTACCTGAGCAATGCCGACCTGAAGGAAACGTCGGATCTGCTTCGTCAGGTGCTCGATGCGCGCCGGGTGTCGGCGACCAGTGCCACCAACGCGCTGACGATCAAGGATACGCCAGCGCGCGTTGCGGCAGCCGCGCGGCTCCTGTCCGCGATCGACAAGGCACGGCCCGAGGTCATCATCGACGTGGAGCTCCTCGAAGTCGACCGGACCCGCCTGCGCGACTACGGGCTTCAGATTGCGTCGCCCGGATCGGTCGGCCTCGACGGATCTGCGACAGTCGCCGGAGGCGGACCGGGCACAGACGGGGCGCCCACGCTGTCCCTGCAGGCGCTGCGCAACCTGACCCAGGCCGACGTGCTTCTGGGCAACCTGCCCGGACTCTACTATCGGCTGCTCAAGACCGACACGCACACCCGCACGCTGGCCAATCCACAGCTTCGGACGTCAGAAGGCATGCCCGCACAAGCGAGGTTCGGCGAACGCGTGCCGATCCCGGTCACCACCTTCACGCCCATCGCGACCGGCGGCATTCCCCAGCAGCCCGTCACCTCGTTCAACTACGAGAACATCGGCGTCAACATCGACATCACACCGCGCATGCATCATGACGACGAAGTGACGCTCGCGCTCAAGGTGTCCGTGCAGAGCATCTCGGGCCTTGGCTTCAGCGGACTCCCGATGTTCGGCAACCGCGAGATCAGCACGGTCATCAGGCTCAGGGACGGCGAAACGAGCATGCTGGCCGGGCTGATACGCGACGACGAACGGCGCGTGGTGGACGGCATCCCCGGGCTGAGCGACATCCCGCTCGTCGGACGCCTGTTCGCGCACACTCGAAACGAGACGAACCAGACCGACATCATCCTCACGTTGACGCCGCACATCCTGCGCGCGCTGGATCTGCAGGAGGGCGACCTCCGCGCCATCCGGGTCGGCCGGGACGGCGTCAGTCCGATCCTCGATCTGCCGATTCCGGTCGACCTGCCGGCGCCCACGACGGCGCCGCCACCGCCGGCTCAGCAACCCGCGACGCAGCCGCCTGCAGGCCCCGCACCGCAGCTTCCGCTCCGGCCGCCGCCGCCGACCGCGCCACCGCGTTAGAGGCGACACGCTTCAGCGAGCGCTCTGCCGCTCGACCTGGGCGCCGAGCGACCGCAGGCGCTCCACCACCTGCGCGTAGCCCCGCTCGACCGTCTCGAGCGGCGCGAGCTGGCTCTGTCCTTCGGCGGCCAACGCCGCCGCGATCAAGGCCATGCCGGAGCGCAGATCACGGCTGTCGAGCGGGCGGCCCTTCAGCCGCGTCGGCCCGGTCACGATGATTCGATGCGGGTCGCAGAGGAACAGGTCCGCGCTCATGCCGCTCATCTGCTCGAGGGCGAACAGCCGCAGCTCGTAGAGCCAATCGTGCACGAGGGTCCGCCCTTCGGCCTGCGTGGCCAGGACCGTGACCAGGCTCACCAGATCACTGGGAAATCCCGGCCACAAGCCGGTGGTGATCCGGCCACCGGCGCGGGGCCTCGATCGCTCGACGGAAAAGATGTCGCCGTGCATGGCGCATCTCACGGCCAGCCGCGTCAGCACCGCAGCCACAACTTCCATGTCCTCGGCACTGGCCCCGCGCACCTCGATTTCGCCACCCGTCACAGCCGCCACGACCGCCCAGCTTCCGGCCTCGATGTAGTCCCCCTGAAGGCGATGGTCGGCCCCGCCCAGAGGCCCCCCGCCGTCGATCGTGATCGTCGAGGTGCCGGTTCCGGTCACGCCAACGCCCAGCTCCTGCAGAAACCGGCAGAGCTC
>CAZCEL010000615.1:342-2615 GCA_964497175.1 uncultured Bifidobacteriaceae bacterium | reverse complement strand
GTGCCTACGAGTACGAGGTCAAGGCCGCCATCGAGGCCGTGCACCGCGCGCGAGGCGCGGTGTCGTGGGCGTACCCGTCGATCGTCGGCAGCGGCCCCAACGCCACCATCCTGCACTACCCGGAGAGCGGCCGGCAGATGCAGGATGGCGACCTGCTGCTCGTCGACGCCGCCTGCAACTACCAGTACATGTCGCCCGATATCACCCGCACCTATCCGGTCAACGGCGTCTTCACGCCGGCGCAGAAGGACATCTACCGTGTGGTGCTGCGCGCGCAGGAGGAGGGGATGCGCGTCGCGCGCCCCGGGGCTTCGATCGCCGCGATTCACAACGCGACCGTGGAAGTGATCCGGTCCGGGCTGCTCGAGCTGGGTCTGATCACCGAGGGGACCGGCGAGCAGTACCGCATGTGGTACACGCACAGCGCCACCCACTACATCGGGATCGACGTGCACGACGTGGGCGAGCGGACGAAGGCGCTCGAGCCGGGCATGACCTTCGTCATCGAGCCGGGGATCTACATCAGACAGAGCGCTCTCGACGCCCTGCCGCGTACGCCGGAGAATCTCGCGCTCATCGCGAAGATTCAGCCCGCTGTGACGAAATACGAGGGGATAGGCGTGCGGATCGAGGACTCGTTCCTGCTCGAGGACTCGGGCCTGCGCCGCCTGTCGACCTCGGTGCCACGAACGATCGAGGAAGTCGAGGCGTTCATGCGCGGGCGTCCGGCGCAGACGGGCCGTCCGAGATAGCACGTGAGACGACAACCGGAATCGCACTTCTCATGCCTGGCCTCCCCGTTCCGAGCGGCGAGGATTCCCGTCCTGCTGCTCTGCGCGACGGCGCTAGTTCACGCGCAGACCACGGCCCGCAACTTCCTCTGGAAAGTCTCGGGGCCGCAGGGCGGCGTGGTGTACCTGGCGGGATCGGTTCACCTGCTGACGAAGTCCTACTACCCGCTGGACCCGGCGTTCGAGTCAGCCTTCCGGCAGTCCGACCTGCTGATCGAAGAGGTCGATCTCGGCGAGATGATGGCGCCCGAGTCACAGCTGCAGCTGCTCACGCGCGGGATGCTTCCCTCGTCCCAGACATTGGACCGCGTGGTAAGCGCCGACACGTTCGCCGGTGTGAGCCGCAGGCTTGGCGAGCTCGGCCTGCCCGTCGAGCCGTTGAAGCGCTTCAAGCCGTGGGCGCTCGCCTTGACGCTCGAGGCGATGGAGTGGCAGAAGGCAGGGTTCGACGCAGACCTGGGCCTCGACAAGCACTTCTACGATCTGGCCAAGACACAGGGGAAGCAGGTGCAGGGCCTCGAAACGCTCGCGTTTCAGATCTCGAGGTTCGATGGCATGTCGGGCGACCTGCAGGACCGCCTGCTCGCCCAGACCCTCAAGGAGCTCGAACGGACGAAGACCGCCTTCACGACGATCGCGGACGCATGGAAGGCCGGGGACGCGGCCACCATCGAGCGGCTGGTGCTGCAGGATCTGAAAGCCGAACCCCAGATGTACGACCTGCTCCTGGTCGAGCGCAACCGAACCTGGCTTCCGAAGGTCGAGGCGCTCTTCTCCCGCCCGCGTCCCGCCTTCGTCGTCGTCGGCGCCGCCCACCTGGTGGGCCCCGACGGGCTGCTGCGTATGCTGGCATCCCGCGGGTACGCGATCGCTCAGATGTAGATGGCCCTCTGGCTCGGATCAACTTTCGCCGCCGCCTGACGCCATTTCCAAATACAGTTAGGGTCTACTGGGCCCCGTGAACGGCAATCTGGGTGGCGTATCCGTACTGGTGGCGGGCGCGGGACTCGCCGGGCTGGCCGCGGCACACGATCTGGCCGGCATGGGTGCCGATGTCAGGGTGATCGAGGCTCGGGACCGCGTGGGCGGGCGCGCCTGGACGATGCGGCAGGGTTTCGCCGAGTCGCAGCACGCGGAAGCCGGCGGCGACATGATCGATGAGTCGCACCTCGAGCTTCGGTGTCTGGCGACTGAGGTCGGCCTGAGGCTGGTGCGCGTGCTTCGGGGCGACTGGGGCTACGCGGGACCAGACGCGCGAGGACGCGTCCGGATTCTCAGACACCAGGGCTCGCGAGGCTGGACCGATCTCGCGGCGCGGCTGGCGGGGCTCGCCCGACGCTATCGACTCGGGGAACGCCGCTGGGACACGCCAATTGCCGCTGAGCTGGCTCGACAGAGCGTGGCGGGCTGGCTCGACGAGGTCCGCGCCGACCCCACTCTGCGCGCCGTCGCCGCGGGCATGCGCGGGTTTTTTCTGGCCGA
>CAZCEL010000615.1:0-332 GCA_964497175.1 uncultured Bifidobacteriaceae bacterium | reverse complement strand
ATCCCGACGAGCTGTCGCTCATCGCCCTCGTCGATCAGTTTGCGACCGACGAGCCGCCGGCGTTTGGCCCCACCTACCGCATCGAGGGCGGCAACGACCGCCTCGCCGAGGCGCTGGCTGCCTGTCTCGGCGAACGCGTGCACCTGGGGACCGAGCTGGTCGCCATCTCGCACCGCGGACGGGGCGTGCGGGCAAGCGTGAAGAATCGCCGCCAGACCTCGCACATTCATTCCGACTATGCGGTCGTCGCCCTGCCCGCCCCGCTGCTTCGACGGATTCCGATCGCGCCGGCCCTCCCCGCACAGCAGCACGAGGCCATCGCCAGGCTCGCC
>CAZCEL010000614.1:0-2632 GCA_964497175.1 uncultured Bifidobacteriaceae bacterium | reverse complement strand
GGTGTCGACGATGAGTCTAGCGCCGTCCGGAGCGCTGTAGATCGGTGCAGCCGCATCCTTAAGCCCGCACGTAGCGACTGCGTCACGAATGACATCCGTGGGTCTCGGCATCACCTGAACCAGCATCACCTTCGGCAACTCCGATTCGTCACATCGAGCCGTCGGGATGAGCACGACGGGGTGTGCTGCTCCGGCCGCGGAGCGGATTCCAGCTCCGATCCCTGGAGCCAGGGGTCGCAAGGCGTAGGTCACGTACAGCCGTGGCCCGCCAAGGTCGACGAGCCCCAGATGCAAGAGACCGTCGTCGTCACGGCACTCGGCTCCGCCGGTGGAGATACCGAGAACAGACCGAAGGTAGAGGCGGAACGGTTCTGGCTGAAATTCCAGCGCGTCAAGATCGGTGGCGGTGAGGGAGCGTGATGGAATCGACTCCATCTGGCTCGCACCGTAAAATCCGCCGCCCGGCAGTTCGTGCACATCCAAAACGTGCCCCGCGCCCGCGTGCTCAGGGTGAGCCAAAGCCTCCAATTGAGTGGGCACAAGTGCGCCGTGTTTGATGAGGTTCTCCATCTCCTTTCCAAGCAGATCGCGCCAGACGGACACAGGCTGCCGCCATGGAGAGAGCGACCAGAGATCGATTCGCGGCGCCACACGCGCGGGCGTCCGAACACCGATGGCAGACAGGTACTTGTCGGCGAGTGACTCCTGCCATTTTGGCCGTACATCGATGCGGCTTGGAACTCGAACGTTGATCGTGACAGGGCGGGTGCTCTTGCCCGCGACCTGCATTTTGAGCTTCGCTTGGACGAAGACTCCTTCGGAAAGGGACAAACCAAGGCGTTCGATTCTTCGAAAGCAGTCGGGCGAACGCAAATGCAGCCGCTCTCGGTCGCCGTGTTCCCACAGACACTCGGTCATCCATACCTGGCCCACACCGGCGACGCGGTGATCCACAAGGGCCGAGCGGCCGCGCTCCTGAAGGACGTGCAGGCTGCAGAGCGGTTCGCCGTCGAAGAAGGATCCGTCCTCGAACAGCACGACGCCGAGCGTGCGGCGGTAGAACTCGACGACCGATGCCGCGCTAGCCACGATCCGCAGGTGTCCGCGAACCATGTCGTAGCGCAGGATGTCTACGTGGACCGGCCGGTACTCAATCGTTGCGTGTGCCGTCCGGCCGTCAATGATGGCAAGCGGCCGTTTCGTGTGATGACTCCGGATGACGCGGAATACGCACACGTCATCGTCATCAATCGCTCGTACGTGCACGTACTCACCAAGGTTGCGCTCACGACAGTATTTCCGCGTCGCTTCCTCGAGCTGCTTGGCCTTCTTCTTTGCACTCGTGATCCGACGCGCGTCCCGCCCAAGAAACTCGTGGATCGGGCGATGCCCAGCCGCTTGCTGAATCTGGATCTGCGCACGCGCAAAGACATCGGCGAGAGCGGCATCGGTGCGCTGGCCGATGAAGAGACGTAGCGCGAAGACTCGGTCGCCTTCGTTGGCTGGAAGGATATCCGGCAAGAGATGCTGGTCCGCGAGCGCCGCCTCAATTGCCTCCCGGCCCGCCTCAGTCCCAAGCGTGTCCAGCGCCTCGAGACCTTCGAGCAGCTCGTCGCTCAGCTCGTCGTCCCTGAAGGCAGTCAAAATCGCCTCGTGGGTGATCGATTCACGCGTCTTCGCGAGCGAGGCTGGCCAGCCAACGGCGTCGAACAGATCCTTCCATCTTTCGGGAGGAACCTCCTCGATGATTCCCGTCAGATAGGCGAGCGAGAGCTTCATAGCTGCGTCACCATCGTGCCGTGCTTCTATCGCGTCGACGCGACGAGCCTGCTATCACCATTGGGATCGAGTGTCGCGTGCGCGGCCTTTCCACGCAAGCAGATCGTACAGGCCTCGTTATCCGCCAGCCGGTTGCGCCGGACGGTTCCAGTGAGGAAGTCGAAGGCGAGGCGCAGCGGTGGGTCGTCCGTGCCACCAAATCCCGTCACAACCCTCAGCAGCTCGATGACCGCGGCGCCCGCGACTGCGGTGTTGAAGGCGACGACGCTCGGTTCCGGCACATCGGCACCCTCGATATAGCCGTCGGCGACCCCGCGGATCCGTTCCTCCGCGGGGAGCGACTCGATCCGCATGCGATGCGGGTCGATATGTCCCCAGCAGCCGAGACAGGGCCGGCCAGGACCGACGACAACCACGCGTCCCGCACCGGCGGCGAGGCGTCCGCGTTGGTCAACGCGGAACGCACTCCCCATATCGATCACAGGAACGGCCTTGGCGTACGACAGCCGGTTCAGCAGGACATCGCAACCCTCGACAGTCTCGACCGGAATCTCGACTCCGAGGTGACCGCGGTACACATCGACACGTGTCTCGAGTCCTAACTGCGCTGCATACCTGGCCGCCACGTCAACCTTCCAACTCACGCCGGCATCGCGGACCGTTGCGCCCAACACGCGGCTGACATTCGAAGCCTCGACGAAATCACCATCTATCACGGTGACACGTCCGACACCGAGATGTGCGAGCTGCGCAAAGGCGACGGAACCGGTTCCGCCGAGGCCCACGATACCGACATGCAGGTTGCGCAACGCCGCCTGCCCCGCTTCTCCTAATAGTACATTGTCACTTTCAG
>CAZCEL010000613.1:0-2635 GCA_964497175.1 uncultured Bifidobacteriaceae bacterium | reverse complement strand
GATCTGTACCTGCGTGTCCAGCTGAAGCCGCATCCGAGTTTCGAACCGAAAGGTCGTGACCTGCACGCGCGGGTCAGCGTCCCGGTGACGACGGCAGTGCTCGGCGGCGAGGTGGACGTGCCCACGCTGGCTGGGAAGTCGCTCAGGCTGAAGATTCCGCAGGCGACGCAGCAGGGTCAAGTGTTTCGGTTGAAGGGCCAGGGCATGCCGGCCGTCGGTCGTCCAGACGATCGCGGCGACATGTACGCGACGATTCAGGTGAAGCTGCCTACGCACCTGACGGCGCAGGAGCGCCGTCATTATCAAGCCCTGGCTGAACTGGAGAGCCGGACCAAGAGCCCGGTTGGATAAACGTAGAAGCAGGACTTCGGTTCCTGGTTCGTCGTTCCGGGTTCCCGGTTCACGGTTCAGGTTCTGCTGAAGAACGGAACCCTGAACCAGGAACGGGGAACTTGGAACCCGGAGAGTGGAAGAAGTATGAATCTCAATCGCTTTACCGAAAAGGCACAGGAAGCGGTGCTCACCGCGCAGCAGCTCGCGGAGGAGATGAACCATCCGCAAATCGAACCGGACCATCTGCTGGCTGCGCTCGTCGAACAGCAGGACGGCATCGTGCCGGGTGTCCTGCGCAAGATCGGGATCGATCCGGTCGCCCTGGCCGCCGAGGTCCGCCGCGAGCTCGGCAAGCAGCCCCAGGCCTATGGCGGAGCGCAGCCCAGTGTCTCGGCACGACTCCGGTCGGTCAGCAATCAGGCGACGGCCGAAGCCGAGCGGCTGAAGGACGAGTACGTCAGCACCGAACACTTGCTAATTGCGATTGCGTCGGAAGGCGGCCGCGCGGCGTCCGCCCGACTGCTCCATCGCCACGGCATCACCAAGGACAGGATTTTCGAGGCGCTGGCGAACGTTCGCGGGTCTCAGCGTGTGACGGACCAGCATCCGGAGGGCAAGTACGAGGCGCTCGCCCGATATGGCCGCGATCTCACGGAGCTGGCCCGCAAAGGCAAGCTCGATCCGGTGATCGGACGCGACGAGGAAATCCGGCGCGTTGTCCAGGTCCTCTCCCGGCGAACCAAGAACAACCCGGTCCTCATCGGTGAACCCGGCGTTGGCAAGACCGCCATCGTCGAGGGTCTGGCGCAGCGCATCGTGCGCGGGGACGTGCCGGAAGGCCTGAAGAACAAGCGGATCGTCGGCCTCGACATGGGCGCGCTGGTCGCCGGGGCGAAGTACCGCGGCGAATTCGAAGAGCGGCTCAAGGCGGTGCTCAAGGAAATCACCGACGCGAGCGGCCAGATCATTCTCTTCATCGACGAGCTGCACACCGTCGTCGGAGCCGGCGCCGCCGAAGGCGCCATCGACGCGTCCAACATGCTCAAGCCCATGTTGGCGCGGGGCGAGCTCCACACCATTGGCGCGACGACGCTCGACGAGTATCGCAAGCACATCGAGAAGGATGCGGCGCTCGAACGGCGGTTCCAGCCGGTCCTGGTGTCCGAGCCCACGGTCGAGGACACGATCAGCGTGCTGCGGGGCCTCCGCGAGCGATACGAAATCCATCACGGCGTGAAGTTCAAGGATGCCGCCCTGGTCGCGGCCGCCGTGCTCTCGCACCGCTACATCTCGGATCGGTTCCTCCCGGACAAGGCCATCGACCTCATCGACGAGGCCGCGGCGAAGCTGCGGACTGAAATTGACTCGCTGCCTGCCGAGCTGGACGAGGTCCAGCGTCGAATCATGCAGTTCGAGATCGAGCGTGAGGCGCTGCGCAAAGAAAGCGACAAAGCGTCACTCGAGCGGCTTGGCCGTCTCGAGAAGGACCTGGCCGACCTGAAAGAAGAGCGTACGCGGCTCCAGACGCAGTGGGAGCACGAGAAGGAGGCCATCCAGCAGGCGCGCGCTCTCAAGGAGGAGTTGGAGCAGGTGCGGCTCGAGATCGAGCGCGCCCAGCGTGCCGGCGACTACGCCAAGGCGTCGGAGCTGCAGTACGGACGTCTGCCTGAGATCGAGCGCCAGCTGAAGGCCGACGAAGCACGGCTCGGTGCGGGCCAGAAGGGTGTCCGCATGCTGAAGGAGGAAGTCGATGAAGAAGACATTGCCGAGGTCGTGAGCAAGTGGACGCACATCCCGGTCAGCCGGCTCATGGAGGGCGAGATCCAGAAGCTCGTCAAGATGGAGGAGCGGCTGCAGCTGCGTGTCGTCGGTCAGGATGAAGCGATTGTCGCGGTCGCCAATGCTATCCGCCGCGCTCGGGCGGGCCTGCAGGATCCCAATCGTCCGCTCGGCAGCTTCATCTTCCTCGGCCCGACCGGGGTTGGGAAGACAGAGCTGGCGCGCGCGCTCGCCGAGTTCCTCTTTGATGACGAGCAGGCGATGATTCGGATCGATATGTCCGAGTATCAGGAGAAGCACACGGTGTCACGGCTGATCGGGGCGCCACCCGGCTACGTCGGCTACGAAGAGGCGGGCCAGCTCACCGAGGCCGTCCGGCGTCGTCCGTACGCCGTCGTGCTCTTCGACGAGATCGAGAAGGCACATGCCGAGGTGCTCAACGTCATGCTGCAGCTCCTCGACGATGGGCGGCTCACAGATGCAAAGGGCCGGACCGTGGATTTCAAGAATACGGTCGTCATCA
>CAZCEL010000612.1:0-2645 GCA_964497175.1 uncultured Bifidobacteriaceae bacterium | reverse complement strand
CCGTCGCGGCCGAAGACAGGTTGTCGTACAACGAGCCGCCCGACTGGTTCTATCCCACGCGCGAATCGCTCGGCGCCGCGTTTTTGAGAGCCGGACGCCTCGCCGAAGCCCGGCGAACGTTCCGCGACGACCTCCAGCGCAATCCTCGGAACCCGCGGTCGCTGTTCGGCTGGTGGCAGGCGCTGCTGGCGCTAGATTCCGATGATCCGATGGCGGCGACGGTTGCGCGGCAGTTCGCGGAGGCCTGGAAGGCCGCCGACGTGGAGCTGAAGCTCGCCGATTTCTGACCCCGAACTGCACTTGTGTCGTGGTCGCGATCAGCTTTCAGCCCCGCCGCGGCCGAAGGCCGGATTGCACATGCATGTGACGAGCGGTCACAGGTGAGCGGTCAGCGCCAGCGGCCACGCCAAATCCTGATCACGCGTACGGCTTGATCCCGCGGCCGACGAAGGCCGTCACCAGCCGGCGTCGAAGCTCGTTCGCCACCCGGCCGCGATCGAGCGGCTGCGTCTTGATGCGGCTGCGAATCGTGGCCCGAGCGCCCGTCATCGATTCGATGCCCAGCACCTCGATGGGCTGCAGGATCAATGGAGCCCACGCCGCATCGCCCTGCATGGCCGCTCCCACCTCGCGGATGGTGTCCGCAGCCCGGTCGAGATCTTCTCCGTAGGACACGCCCACGTCGACGACCGCGTACGCAAACTGCTTGCTGAGATTCGCAACAGCGGTCACGGTGCCGTTTGGAAACACCTGCACGGCGCCCTCGCCGTCGCGCAGGACGATCGTCCGCAGGTTGATCTGCTCCACGGTGCCGGTGACGGCGTTGATCCGCGCCAGATCGCCCACGCGGACCTGATCCTCCAGGATGATGAAGAACCCCGAGATGAGGTCCCGGACGAGATTCTGGGCGCCGAATCCGATGGCAAGCCCCGCGATCCCGGCGCCGGTGAGAATGGGCAGGACGTCGATCGCCAGCTCCCGCAGCAGCATCAGCACCGCCACGAACCAGACGGAGACCGTCACGAGACTGGTGAGAATCCCAGCGAGCGTGCGAGCGCGGCGCTGCCGCTCGAGGTCGGACGGCGCATGCGGGTGCGCGAGCCGGTATTGCAGGTGCTCGATGAACAGGCTGGCGGCCCGGATCACGATCGTCGCGCCGATCACGATGACCACGACGTTGATGCCGTGGTCGAGCATCCATCGACTGAGCAGCCGCGGCTCAAACCGAGGTTCGGCGATCCCGACACGGGCCAGGGCGAAGGAGATGCTGGCCAGTGCAGCGACTCCGTATGCAAGCAGAGTCAGCGCGCGTGTCAGACCCTTCGCGCGCGCGTCGACCGCCGCGCGGTTCTCCGGGCTCACCACCTGCATGGCGTCGAGCCGCCGGCGCACGATCGCGCGACCGAGACCGACCACCGCGGCCGCGGCCGCAAACGCCACGAGAATCGCGAGCGCTGTGGACAGGGCGGGATGCATCACACGCGCGCTCATTATAGGCACGCGACACACGTGCTGCTGCTGGCTACAATGGGCGCGTGACCGTCGAATCCTGGCTCGACGCCGCACGAGAGGATGCCGAGCGCCGCGGCCTTCCCGAGCTGAAGCCCCTGCTCGAGTCGCTCGCAGAGGCCACCCGCACGCTGCGCGCCGCACCGTTCAACCTGTCAGCCGGCTCCGGAAGGGAGACGCCCGAACCCCGGTCCTCCGACGGTGTTCGCCACGATTGAGGCGTTCGCACGGGATCTTCGCGCGCGCCGGACCAGCGCCGTGGAGATGACCGACGAGTGCCTGCGACGGTGCGCGGCCGACAGGCGGCTGAACGCCTTTGTCCTCGTGATGGACGATCAGGCGCGTCAGCAGGCCCGTGAAGCCGATCGCGAGCTCGCCGCCGGGATCGATCGCGGCCCGCTCCACGGCGTGCCGATTTCGGTCAAGGACCTCATCGACCTCCAGGGGACGGCGACGACCGCGGCCTCACGCGTGCGGGAGGGCCACTGCGCCGTGCGGGACGCGGAGGCGGTCGCCCGGCTGCGGCGGGCCGGCGGGGTGTTCATCGGCAAGACGAATCTGCACGAGTTCGCGTTCGGCACCACGAACGAGGACTCGGCATTCGGTCCCTCGCGGAACCCGCATGACGTCGCGCGCTCCCCGGGTGGATCCAGTGGCGGATCGGCCGCGAGCGTGGCCGCCGGCCTGGCGCTGGCGACGCTGGGCACTGATACCGGCGGATCGATCCGCATCCCGGCGGCCGCCTGTGGCATCGTGGGCCTCAAGCCGGAGTACGGCGAGGTGCCGCTCGACGGCGTGGTCCCCTTGTCGCCCTCGCTCGATCACGTCGGTCCGCTGGCGGCAACCGTGACCGACACCTGGTGCATGTATCACGCCCTGCTCGACACGAAGGGACACCCGCCGCCGCTGCCGCCACGCGCTCCCGCCGACCTCCGGCTCGCCATCCCGCGCCAATACTTCCTGGACCTGCTTGACCCGGACATTGGGCGCAGCTTCGACGCCGCGGTGGCGGCGATCGTCGCGTCTGGCTCGCACGTGACCGACACCGCCATTCCGAGCGCCCCCTGGGTTGCGCCGATCTACCTGCACGTCGTGTTCGCCGAGACGAATCAGGGACCCGGGGCCCCGCTCTCGAC
>CAZCEL010000611.1:2192-2656 GCA_964497175.1 uncultured Bifidobacteriaceae bacterium | reverse complement strand
CGCACGGTGACGCCCAAGGGTTCGGTTCCTGAGACCTCGTAGGACGGCGGGTCACGGCCGCCAACCTGCCTTATCTCTTCAAGAGACCGCGGGTACCCGGAACATGCTCTAAGGACGAGCCGGTCCGCGGCGGCATCGTGGATCCAAACAGAAGCGACGCCCCCGACAGCGGCGGCGCAGGCCTCGACGACGCGTTCCAAGAAGGTGTCTTCATCGGGGCTTGAGGCCAGCAGTTCTTTGAGCGCCTGGAACTCGCGCTCTGATTCGTCGAAAGGCTCGTCCATATGCTCGCGAGCATACGCCCGCGACGCCGCGCCAGCAACAGCGGGCGATCTACGCGGGGCGGGCTACAAAGTCGCGTAGCTCATGTAAGACGTCGGCGCTGGCATATTCGGAGAACGCCTCCGTGACCGTTTGAAGAATCTCGCGAAGCGAAGCGTGATCTTGAGCCTCCGCCCGGACAA
>CAZCEL010000611.1:0-2182 GCA_964497175.1 uncultured Bifidobacteriaceae bacterium | reverse complement strand
ACCGCCCGCGGCGCGAACGCCATCAATTCGCACGAGCGCCCAGCCTCCATTGAAGTCGACCCTTACTCCATCGACCTCTGACGTTGGGCCCTTGACCTTTAGGGCGGTGCCGACTTCGTTTGCGACTTGAAATTTCTCGTCGTCCGATATCTCAATCCTAAACTCTGGGCTACCACTCATTCGCGGAAGGTTTCCAAATTGGTCCGCGAGTGGGGTCTCGGATTGGGACAGAATCGAGGCGATCTTCGCGGCCGCGAGAATGCCCGACTCGACCCCCCAGTAGTCCTCGCCGAAGAACATGTGACCGCTACCTTCTCCGCCAAGAAGTATTTGTTTGTCACGCATCTCTCTCTTGATGAGAGAGTGGCCGGACTTGAACATGTAAGGCACGCCGCCATGCTCGACGATGTCTCGCGGAACATTCGACGAGCACCGTACGTCGTATAGAACGGTCGCTCCTGGTACGCGAGACAGCAGGTCCCGAGCGAGAAGGATGAGGACGTACTCAGACTCAGCCATCACGCCGGACTCATCGACGATCGCGACGCGATCGCCATCGCCGTCGAACGCAAACCCTAGCCGCGCGCCGGTCTTCAGGACTTCAGAGCGAAGAGCCGTTAGATTGCGGGCATCCGTCGGGTCGAGGCCACGGTTGGGGAAGTCGCTGTTCAGATCGCAATAGAGCTCGGTCACTTGGCACCCAACACGTCGTAAGAGATCAGGCGCCACGAGACTGGCCACACCGTTGGCGCCGTCGACGACCACGGGAAACTCTTGCTGTACTAGCCCATTCATCCGTTCGACGTAGTCACGTAAGAAGGCTACATACTCTTCTCGTGGATCGCGACGTTCCAGTTCTCCTGTACGTGACGAGGTTCCAAATTCTTTGGTTGTAGCAAGATGGTAGATCTCCTGGATCTCATCGCTAGAAATGGGGATGGCTCCGGGACCGATTAGCTTGAGCCCGTTGTGATGAGGCGGATTGTGACTGCCGGTAATGTTCACGCCGCCAGCGGCACCCCAAGCAGCAACGCAGTAGTACAAGAGTGGCGATGTAGACAGCCCGATGTCTACTACGCTCCAGCCAGCGTTCCGTAGCGCCTCCGTTAGTACCGTGCGAATCCGCTCGGTGCTTCTACGGTTGTCTCCGCCGATAACGAGCGATCCAGTTGCTTGGTGCCCCAGGATCTCCGCGAAACCTCCGCCGATTGCCTTCACCGCAGCATCGTTCAGATCGGGCGCCTGAGCGTCGCCGGACGGCTCCGCGACTCCCCGAATGTCATACGCTCGGAAGATGTTGCGGTTCAATTCTGCTCCCATTCTCTCCTCTACTCGCGAAGTTCGCCGCATGGTACTTCTCGGAATTCAGCAAAGTCGACGCTGCGAGAGCCCGAAAATGGATCGACGCCCCGGCCGCGAACCTTGAATTCGAACCCGCGTGGGCTCGTCTTCCATTCGAAGCGGAACCCGTCGTTGCGCTCGAGGACTGAGCTTCCCGTCGCCAGGAGACCTTGTGTTAGTTGGGCGAAGTCCGAAGCTGAGAGTTCAAAACTGAATCGTTCGGTTTCGTGTGTGTCGGCGTCGAAGACATAGAAGAGTTCCAAGTGGATCTCACCGTCGTCCGTTCGAATGAACCGAATCCCAGTGGATCCTGGACGCGATCCACCCGAATATTGCAGCCAATCACCGCGGAGCAGATCGGACACGAGCATCGTTTAAAGTCGTCCCTTTCCTTTTGAACGCGAGTGGCTCGGGGAAGCATAGCCGACTGCTCGGTCCAGTGACGCGAGTTGGGATGGTGGTTTGGTACGGCCAGTGCATAACGAGAGAAATGCTAACGCAACGGGTGTCCAGTGGTGACCGGGGATTTGACCAGCCTACGCGGCGTTGGCCCAGGCGGCGCACGGTCGAGGAGTTGTTCGGGCGCTTTTCAGATGACGGCTTAGCCGACGGAAGTCGAAGTGGCGCCCGTTGGGGCGGTTGGTCGAATGGTCACGGCGTCGAACCGAAGTCGTCGATCAGACTAGTATCGCCGGGGTTTGTTTCACTGGCGGAGTCGGGCTCGCGGACGACGAGCGCCGTGTCGATGGCAGCGAACGCAAGGATGCTGAGGATCAAGCCTGTTATCACATGAATACCCCAGCCTTCCCAGAATCGCAGTGGCCCTCGAAGGATGGAATCG
>CAZCEL010000610.1:0-2658 GCA_964497175.1 uncultured Bifidobacteriaceae bacterium | reverse complement strand
CGGCCTTGCTCATCGGCTGCAGCGCGTAGTTCGATCGCCTCTGCTCACCAATGGTCGACACGGTTTCCTGGCTGATCGCCTTGCCGCACAGCGATCCGGCGCCGTGCGCGGGATAGATCAGGCTCGCGTCTGGCAGCGCCAGCAGCTTGGCGTGAACCGAGTCGTAGAGCATTCCTCCGAGCGTCTCCGCCGACCAGCCGAGCGCCACGCGCAGATCGGGCCGGCCGACATCACCGACGAACAGCGTATCGCCGGTGAGCACGGCGTATGGCACATCAGCACTGCGATCGAGGTCGTAGACCACGATCGAAATCGACTCGACGGTGTGGCCCGGCGTTTCGAGCGCCTTCAGACGAACGCGGCCCAGATCGACGACATCGCCGTCGCGCAAGGGCTGAAACGCATACTCGGCCCGGGCCGCGGCGCCGAGGTAGATCGTCGCGCCGGTGCGCTCGCGCAGCTCGAGGTGGCCGGCGAGGAAATCGGCGTGAAAGTGCGTGAGGATGACGTGCGCGATCTGCAGCCCGGCGTTCTCGGCGACCGTCACGTACTGGCCGATGTCGCGCTGCGGATCGACAACGGCCGCGTTGCCCGAGCTCTCGTCTCCAATGAGATAAGAGGCCTGGGCGAGGCAATTCAGGTAGAACTGCTCGAAGATCATTCCTCAGGGCTGCGGCACGATCCGGATGTACGGCCTCGGCGACTTCCAGCCCTGCGGATAGATCTTCTTCGCCTCATCGTCGGACACCGAGCCCGCGATGATGACGTCTTCACCCTGCTTCCAGTTGACCGGTGTGGCCACGCGGTGCTTGGCGGTCAGCTGCAGCGAGTCGATGACGCGCAGGACCTCGTCGAAGTTGCGGCCGGTCGTCATCGGATAGACGATGACGAGCTTGACCTTCTTGTCGGGACCGATGACGAACACGTTGCGCACCGTCTGGTTGTCGGCCGGCGTCCGGCCCTGCGAGGTCCCTTCGAGACTGGCAGGCAGCATCCCGTAGAGCTTGGAGATCTTCAGGTCCGTGTCGCCAATCATCGGGTAGTTGGGCGCGTAGCCCTGGGTCTCGCTGATGTCCCGCGACCAGCGCGAGTGGTCCTCGACGGGATCGACGCTCAGGCCTATGACCTTCACCTTGCGCTTGTCGAACTCCGGCTTGAGCCGGGCCATGTAGCCCAGCTCAGTCGTGCAGACGGGCGTGAAGTCCTTCGGATGCGAAAAGAGCACCGCCCAGGAGTCGCCAATCCACTCGTGGAACCGGATCGGACCCTCGGTCGTCTGGGCCTCGAAGTCCGGCGCGATATCGTTGATCGAAAGAGCCATCTGTCACCTCCTGTGTTCGCGCGCCTGCCCGCCAGGCGAGTCGTTATGAATATCGCAAAGCCCCGCTTCTGCCAAGCGCTTTCTTGTGGAAGGCAGTTGAAAGCTGTCGGCTGATGGCTGAAGCCGTCAGCCGACCGCCGCTCTAATGCGTCAGCCCGTAGACCATGTAGTTGATGCCGAGCTTGAACGCTTCGTTCGCTGAATCGATGGGGAAAAATCCCGAGCCCGCCCACTCCCAGTACTCGGCCAGGTTGGTGTTGTAGTTGACGATCACCATCATCCGCTTGGTGGGATCGTTGTCCTCGAAGAGGCCGTAGTAGCTGGGCTTGAACCCGAACAGGTGGTGATATCTCGGGTGCGGGAAGTCGATTTGGCTGATGCGGAAGAACGAGTTGAAGATCGGATGCGTGCCGTCCAGCCGGACCAGTCGCCCATCGGGCATCACGCGACGCAGCTGCGCCTCGAAGTTGTCCCACTGGTCGACCTCGAAGTCGTTGAAGATCAGGAATCCGCCCTTGTGCAGGTACTCGCCCAGGCGGGCGGCCTCGCCGTCGGTCATCACCCAGAAGCCGGGCTCCCACATCATGGCGACGGGGTACTTGAACAGGTTCGGGTCATCGAGCGTGAGCACGAGGCTCCCGTCCGCCTTGGCATCGACCCCGGTGAGGGTATCGATCATCGTCATCAGGTTCTGCTCGGCCCGCGGGAACTCGTGCAGCCAGAAATTGTTGATGCCCAGGGGCATGCGTGTGCCGTAGGTGCCGGTCCGCCACCGCAGCCGCACGAACGTGAAGCGGCCGTCGTAGTCCGCGCGCCGGCTCCCCCAGCCAAATGAGGCCGGCTGGGCGGAGGCCGCCGTCACCCCGGCGAGCACAAGCGCCAGCACCCGCAGCCATCGACGCATTCGAGTCAAGCTGTACGTTCAGGGGACATGATGCTCCAGGCCAGGGCTCGTGTCGACCCCCCACTCCCCCTCGCGATACGCGCGGGTCAACACTCGCGGTCCGGCTGAACAGCGAAGCTCGTGCTGCTCGACGGTTTGGCAGTATCTGCTATGTTGGGCCTGTCCTATGTCGGCAGAATCTGCAGCGGTTGGTGAGTCCGGGCGCGCGTGGCTTCAGAAGCCAAGCGGGCAGGCTTGTTGCACGCTTCGTTCGGCGCCCGATTCCCGAGCGCCCCATTGACGAGCAGCGGTAGAATGGCAGTCGTGGCAACCGTATCTCCGCCAATGACGGCCGATGAACTCCTCCGCCTGCCGCGTGGACGGGCACGGCACGAACTGCCGGGACCGCGGTGTCATAGCGGCGCGTGTCGAGAGCCGCCTTGACGCGTAACCC
>CAZCEL010000609.1:0-2660 GCA_964497175.1 uncultured Bifidobacteriaceae bacterium | reverse complement strand
GCCTTCATCTGCTCGGCATTAATCTCGTCGGCTTGAGGCGCAGCTTCGCGAGGAACCCGATGGGGAAACTGCCGCACGGCGCAGCCGTCACACGCGCTCCGCCTTTTCGGGCATCGGCGCGCGCGGCAGCCGAACCTTGATCACGGCGCCCGAGCCGGCGGGCGAATCGGCGGTTATTTCGCCGCCGTGAAGGTCGACGATGCGTTTCGCCGTGGGCAGACCGAGGCCGCTGCCGCGGTGCTTCGTGGTGAAGAACGGCTCGAACATTCGGGCGCGTACCTCCTCGGTCAGGCCGGGACCGGTGTCGGTGACCGTGACGTCGCACCAGTCGGAATTCGTCGCGACGCGCACATCGATTCGCCCTTCCTGCCCCATCGCCTGCGCAGCATTGATGAAGAGATTGAGGAAGACACGCTGGAGCTGTTCCGCGTCGCCGTGGATCGTGACGTTCTCGCCTTCAATCTCAACCTGCACCCCAGGATGCGTGGGGTCACGCGTCAGCAACTCCTTCGCCCCTCCCAGCAGGCTGGACATCGAGACGGGAGCCACTCTGGGCTGCGTCGGTCGTGCGAACAGCAGCAGATCCTGCACCATTTCATTCAACGCGTCGATGCGATGCTGTATGTCGCCAACGATCGCCCGCTCCGCGCTTTGGGTCGCCATCCGGCTGCCGATCACCTGCAGCGCGCCACGAATGCCCGCGAGCGGATTCTTCACTTCATGCGCGACGACGGCGGCCATGGCGCCCAACCGGGTCAGGGTCGCCTGCTCCTGTAGCTGATGCTCCATCCGCTTTCGAGCCGTGATGTCATAGCGGATGGCGACGTACTGGTACGGCTTGCCGCGTGCGTTGAGGAATGGAACGATCGTGGTGTCGACCCAGTAGAACGTGCCGTCCTTGGCGCGGTTCCGAATCTCGCCGCGCCACACCTGACCGCGCCCGATCGTCGTCCACAGATCGCGCATGAATTCCTTCGGGTGATAGCCGGAATTGATGATCCGGTGATCCTGGCCGAGCAGCTCGTGGCCGGAGTACTTGGAGATCTCACAGAACTTGTCGTTGACGTACGTAATCTTCCCCGTGACATCCGTCGTCGCCACGATCGCCGACTGATCGAGGGCGAACTTGATGTCGCCCAGCTCCTTCAAGGACTGCGACAGATCTCGTTCAGCGTCCTGTCGCAGCGTGATGTCCTCCCCGGAGCTGACCGTGCCGACCACACGGCCATCGCCGAGATGAATGGGCGCATTGTGCCAGGCGATCGTCCGCTCGTCGCCAGAACGCGTGAGCACCGGATTTTCGAAGAATTCCGCGAGCTTCCCTTCGCCGGTCAGCGCCTTCGCGAACATCTCGCCGAGTGATGTCCTGATCCGGGGCGGAACGAACGTCTCGAACCAGTTTCGCCCGACGATGTCGGCCTCGGCGTGGCCGAGGACCTCGCAGCCCTTGCGGTTGATGTACACGACCCGGCCCGTGGCGTCGAGCTCGAGGAGAATGACGCCGGCGAGGTTCAGATATGCCGAAAGGTGTGACGTGATGGCCGACAGCGACACATCGTCGTCGATTCTGACCGGCAGGCAATCCTCCGTTCCAGGTGGCGCGCTTCTTGAAGTATACGGTGGCAGCAGTCTTTTCCATGCTACCGCCACCCCTTCAAATGCGGCAACCGGACACCGGCCCGGCCACTGAGAGCGAGAATTTCGGCAGGGACGTGGGAAAAACCCGCGCCACCATCCTCGTGGTCGACGACGAGTGGCTGGTCCGCTGGGCGCTGTCTGAGGGTCTGGGCTCCGCGGGCTACGCGGTCAAAGTCGCCGAGGACGCCTGTACAGCCCTCGACGCGTTCCAGCAGGACAGGCCCGTGGACCTGGTCTTGCTCGACCTTCGGCTGCCCGATTGCCGCGACCTGGCTCTCCTCAAGCGGCTGAAACAGATTCAGCCTGGCTGCCCCATCGTTCTCCTGACCGCGCACGGCTCGCACGATCTGGCCCATCAAGCCGAGCAGGCCGGCGCCTTCCGCGTGCTCGACAAGCCCTTTGACATCGAGGCGATCATCGCGCTGGTTGCCGAAGCACTGGGTGCGACTCGCCGCGGCGACCGAACCCGGTCGTGACCTCGCCGCCGCTGCACGACGGGCGTCCTTGTATAATCCCCGAGATGCAGAAGGCGACAATTCTCGTCGTCGATGACGAGCAGCTCATTCGCTGGTCGCTGGTCGAGCGCCTGCGCCAGGAAGGGTACGACACCCTCGAGGCGGCCACCGGCAAAGAAGCCCTGGACCGGTTCGCGGAGGGCGTCGATCTGGTACTGCTGGACTACCGGCTCCCCGACATCGACGGGCTGACGGTGCTCAAGGAATTCCGCCGGCAGGATCCGGACACGCTCGTGATCCTGCTGACCGCGTTCTCGAACGTGGATACCGCGGTTGAGGTGATGAAGCAGGGCGCGTATCACTACGCCACCAAGCCCTTCAACCTCGACGAGATCTCGATCCTCGTGGAGAAGGCGCTCGAGACCACGCGGCTGCGCCGCGAAGTCAAGGCGCTCCGCGCCAGCCAAGCTCGGCCCTATGGTCTGGACACCATCGTCGGACAGTCACCGGCCATGGCCGCTCTTCGAGATCTGTTGAAGAAGGTTGCAGCCAGCCCCGCGTCTACGG
>CAZCEL010000608.1:0-2660 GCA_964497175.1 uncultured Bifidobacteriaceae bacterium | reverse complement strand
CGGCGTGGCGGAACCAGCCGAAATGGGTCGTCTCGCGCTCGTTGAAGTCGGTCGGACCCAACGCCAGGCTTATTGAGGATGATCTGGAGGCCGCGATCCGCGAGCTGAAGGCCGGGCGCGAGGGGGAAATCGAAGTGGCTGGCCCGAACTTGGCGCAAAGCCTGACCGAGCTTGGCCTGATCGATGAGTACCGAATCTACCTGCACCCCGTCGTGCTTGGTCACGGCAAGCCATATTTCGCCGGGCCCCGGCCGCCGCTCCGCCTTATGGCTCACGATCGGATTGGCAACGATGTGATCAGGTTGGCCTACGTTCCTGCTTGACTCGCCGGATTGAAAGTCGCCGAGCGAACACGAGGACTTCGCCCTTCCTTGCAGTATCGCGTCGTGCTGGATCCCGGAACAGTGCGGACGCCGGCCACCGCGAGCGGAATCCAGTAGGCCCAGGACAGGCCATACGCCCTCCGTTCCGCCTCCCGTTCTCCGCGCCGCTACCCGTCATCGCCCAAGTCGCAGTCCGATCAGTCCATTGATGCGAATGTGCGGCTCCCACCCCACACGCGTCTCGAAACCGAGCGTCAGGCGATCGGCGACAAGAGCCCGCACACCACCTCCCCCCGTGAACGCCCCTTCGCTTGACGTGTAGGTGCCATTAAAGAGGTGCTCGCGCGTCTGAAACACTCCACCACCGGCGACCAGAAACGGGGTGACCGCGCGTGGACGCCGGTTCGTCGGAGCAAGCAGGTCCCACGTCACGTTGCCAGTGACCATCAAGTGACTGTGGTTGTCGCCGTTCATGTAGACGACTTCCGGTCCGACGCTGAAGTGAGGAAGCAGATACCACCGAGCGGCACCCCCGATCAGGCCCTCGCTCACAATTCCATCGTCAGCGAATCCGACCCAGCCAGCCGCAAGCTCCACGGCGGGTCCCGGCAGATCCTGCGCTGCGGCCAAGTGGGTCATCGGTGCCGCGAGCAGGACGAATACGACGATGGCGACTTTCGCGTCTTGTCCAGAGATGCCTGCGCTGTTCATCGGGCCTCACCCCGTCCCCGCCTGATGTGGGTTGCCGTGCTCGTCACCGGTACGATTCTGACGGTGCGCGCCTGGCCACTGCCCCCCTGCAGGTCATCAAGATTGCGGCATCGTTGGTCGCAGTCGGATCCGCCCTGATCTGCCTGCGGTGGGTCTTCCAGCGGCGGCGAATCGAGGACGTGAACGTGCTGCTCGGATTCCGGCGGCGCATCTGGACCCTGGCGGCGGTCGCCGCGGTCTTTGCGACGCCCGCGCTCTATCTCGGGCTGGCGCGCGATCCACGAGCGCTCGAGCGATTCACCCGTGAAGCACACGCGGTAGCCGCGCTCAGACCGGAAGACGCCTGGGAGACACGACCGATGCGAAAGCGAGGAAATGGCTCCTCAGGCTGGACTCGCATCCTGCCATTGCGACGGCTGGCTGAAAGCCGCCGAACGGACAGTCATGGGATTATCCCATAAAGGGTTTCAGCCTGTGGGCTGTGACACGGTCCGTTTTCTCAGATCGTCACCGCGAATTGCGCAAGCGACTTATGGAGGCGCGCCGGGCGGCAACACTCACGCAATCGGCGTTCGCGAAACGAGTTGGCCGACCACAGTCATTTGTATCGAAGTGTGAACGCGGCGAACGACGGTTGGACGTAGTCGAGTTCTTAGAAGTGACTACCGCAATCGGCGTCAGTCCGTTCAACATGCTGCGCGAGCTTTTGAAGTTCCCTAGAGCCGGGGTTCGCGTCAGTGGCGTCCCCCAGGTGGAACAGGAGAACAGCCAGAGGATCACGCTGAGCAGTAAGGGAGGAGTGAAGAAAAGGCAAAACTCTCGCGCGGCAGGCGATTATCGCTGGCGAAATGTCGTGGGGTCCTCTGGTAATCGACGCGGAGACCTGGGGCAGGATACGATTGTGGCCCCGTTAGGATGTAGCAGTCTGAGTCCGCCCATGGAATGGTCAGAACAACTGTCCGAGTTGCCATCGAGCTGGCGGAGCGACATTTCGCCCGAACTGTTAGCCGCCAGCTTCGCGCCTACCGACACTCTCGACCGAGCCGCTCTGTCGCCCTTCATCCGCATGCAGCGTGTCACTCTCCCTTGCAGACCAGCGAAGAGTTCAGCGGCCGGACCAGGCGCGTACATCGTCGATTCGTATCCGGAGTTCTTCGTGCGACTGGGGTGGACGCCGGTCCCGGTGCTCGACTCGATCCATCACATGCGTCCGCCGGACGGTCCGCTGGTACAGGTGCCGCCGGAAATCCTCATTCCGATTCCCGAAGAGGAATGCCTGCTGGATCTCGCCTACGACCGGGCAGCCGTGGGCAGTGCGTGGGAAGGGACCGCCTGGCATTGGCCAGCGAAGTTCACCCCTGCGGCAGTGTCGCGGGTTTGGGAAGAAGCGAGTCTCGCCCTTTGGGATGGGGTGGACGACGGGCGGCCAGTCGGCGGATCGTTTGAAGTAGGCCCCGGTTGGCGAGACGAATCACGCCTCGCGACCTTCGAGATCGGCTATTTCAACGTCTGGTCCGTCCAGATTACTTGGCACCCAGAGCCCTTGTTTACAGAACAGTTTGGAGATGGGCCCGCTGAGGATCGCCGCGTGACGTTTGCTCGCCCCTCTTCTAGTAACCTCTAATT
>CAZCEL010000607.1:0-2665 GCA_964497175.1 uncultured Bifidobacteriaceae bacterium | reverse complement strand
GAAGTACATCGCGTCGTGCCGACGCCGCACGCGTCCCATGCGGTCGACACGGTGGCGGACGTCGAGACCGTGAGGCGGTTGCTCCAGGAGGCCGAGGCACGGTGAGTCACCGGGTGCTCGTGTCGGCGCCCTACCTGGTGCCGGTCGTGGATCGCTACCGGGAGCGGCTCGAGCGCCTTGGGATCGCGCTGCAGGTGGCCGCGGTCGGCGAGCGTCTCGAGGAACACGAGCTGCTTCCGCTCGTGCCGGGCGTGGACGGCGTGATTTGCGGCGACGACCGGTTCACGGACCGCGTGCTGCGGGCGGCGACCCGCCTGAAGGTCATCTCGAAGTGGGGAACCGGCACCGACAGCATCGATCGACAGGCAGCCGAGCGGCTGGGCATCCTGGTGTGCAACACGCCGGGCGCCTTCACCGATCCGGTGGCCGACAGCGTGATGGGCTACCTCCTGTGCTTCGCGCGGCGGATTCCCTGGTCGGCGCAGACGCTCAGGACCGGAGGCTGGCAGAAGCAGCCCTCGATCGCGCTGCGCGAGGGGACGCTCGGGATCATCGGCGTGGGCGCGATCGGCCGTGCGGTGGCGCGGCGCGCCGCGGCATTCGGAATGACTGTCCTCGGTGTCGACATCCGGCCTGTTTCGCCCGAGGTCGTGGCGGAGACGGGCCTGGTGCCCGTTGCCCTCGACGATCTCCTCGGACGGTCGGACTTCGTGAGCGTCAACTGCGACCTCAATCCGACCTCCCGCCGGCTGCTCGACGCCTCGCGCCTGGCGCGGATGAAGGCGGGCGCCGTGCTCATCAATACCGCCAGGGGCGGGATCGTCGACGAGCGCGCGCTTATCGCGGGCCTCGAAGCCGGACGGCTCGGCGGCGCGGCGCTCGACGTCTTCGAGATCGAGCCGCTGCCCGCCGACAGCCCCCTGCGGAGGATGGACAACGTGCTGCTCGCCGCCCACAACGCCAACAGCAGCCCCGCGGCCTGGACGTTCGTCCACGAGCGCACGATCCGCAACCTGCTCGACGGCCTCGGCGTCGCCGACCTCGCGCGATGATTGCACCCGAACCGCCTGCCCGTACCGAGCCGGAAACGAGCATCGTCATCCGCACGTTCAACGAATCGAGGCACCTTCCGCCGCTGTTGAGGCGCCTGGGAGATCAGAGCTATCAGGACTTCGAAGTCATCGTCGTCGATTCCGGATCGGTGGATGGCACACGGGAGGCGGCGCGCGATCATGGCGCGCGGGTCGTCCGGATCGACCGCAGCGACTTCACGTTCGGCTACTCGCTCAACGCGGGCATCGAGAAGGCTCGCGGCCGGCTGATTGCGATCGTCTCGGCCCACACGCTTCCGGCCACCGACCGCTGGCTCGCCGCGCTGCTGGCCGCCCTCCGATCGCCACGCGTGGCCATGGTGTACGGGAAGCAGTTGGGGTGGCCGACTTCGAAGTTCAGCGAGGTGCAGGATTTCCACCGGACGTTCGGCGACCGGCGTTTGACGCTCCAGCCGCCGAGGTTCTTCGCCAACAACGCCAACTCGGCCATCCGGCGGGACCTGTGGCAGGAGTATCGATTCGACGTCGAGCTGCCCGGGCTGGAGGACATCGACTGGGCGCGGCATTGGATGGAGACGGGCCGACTGGTCGTCTACGAGCCTGCGGCGGCCGTGCACCACATCCACGAAGAACGCGCGGCGCAGATCAGGCATCGCTACTATCGTGAGGCCGTCGCGGCGCGCCGCCTCCGCATGAAACGCCGGCGCAGCGTGGTGACCGAGGTCGGCCGCGAGGCAGCGCGCGCGGTGTTCGACCTGTCGATTGCGATCGGCCGGCGCGTCAGGCGCGATCTGCCGCAGAAGATCGGCCCATGCGCCGCCGAGATCGTGTCGTTTCGATTCAACAAGGCCCTCGGGACGGCCCACGGCCTGCTCGACGGCGCCCGTCTGGCCGACCCGCAGGCGCGCAGCCGCCTCTTCTTCGACAGCTCATTCGAGGCCGTGGTGATCGAGGCCCCGGGGCGGGCCGCGATTCGGCGGCGGCCGATGCCCGACCTCAGGCCCGGTGACGTCGTGATCAAGGTGTCCTACGTCGGCGTCTGTCGGACCGATCTCGAGATCCTGGACGGCACGCTCGGATATTTTGCTCGAGGCCTTGCGAGCTACCCGCTCGTCCCGGGTCACGAGATGAGCGGCCGCGTCGTGGCCGTGGGGCCGGCCGTGTCCGACCTCGGGCCCGGCGACCCGGTCGTCGTCGAGTGCATCCAGAGCTGCGGCGCGTGCGACCAGTGCCTCCGGAACAATCGCACGGGGTGTCCCGAGCGGCGCGAGCTGGGTGTCTTCAAGGCTGACGGCGCGTACGCCCGCTACGTCATCGTGGCGCGGCGGTTCGTACATCGTCTGCCGGCCGAGACGGACCTCTCGCGCGCCGCGCTCTGCGAGCCGCTGGCGGTCGTCCTCAAGGGCCTCGGTCGACTCCGGCGCGCGTGGGCTGACGCGCCTCGTGGGAGGCGGTGCGCCGTCATGGGCGGCGGCTCGCTGGGCCGCATGTGCGGCCTGGTCCTGGCGCACTGGGGCTACGAGGTGGTGCTCTTTGACGCCGATCCCGGGCGCGCCGCGGTGAACGAGCCCGGACTGGTCGGATCGACGACGGTGGCCAGCCTCCAGGACTTC
>CAZCEL010000606.1:0-2713 GCA_964497175.1 uncultured Bifidobacteriaceae bacterium | reverse complement strand
GAGATCATGCCTAGTCTCGTGGGCTCGGAGATGTGTATAAGAGACAGCGTTAAGCTCACACTCGAATCACGGGTCAAGGTGCTCGACTTCGGGATTGCGAAACTGGCCGCAGCCGCGAACGGCACGCAAGATCTGACGAGTGCGCCGACGATAACTGTCGGCGCGACCCGCGAAGGTGTGCTGCTCGGGACGGCGGCGTACATGAGTCCTGAGCAGGCTGGTGGTCTAGCCGTCGACAAACGTACGGATATCTGGGCGTTCGGTGTGGTGCTGTACGAGATGCTGACGGGTACGCGACCATTCCAGGGCAATAGTGTGGTTGAAACGCTGGCTGCGATCGTGAAGAGCGAGCCCAATTGGAGTGCGCTGCCACCCGACACACCGTTTCTAACCAGACGACTATTGCGTCACTGTCTCGTTAAGGACGCGCGACAGCGGCTCGGGGATATCCGCGACGCACGGCTAGACATCGCCGAATCATCGTCGATGCCCGCGCTGGACGCCGTCCAGTCCGCGTCGCCGTCTGCTCGGCGCGAACCGCTGGCGTGGCTGGCTGCCGTGGCGGGTCTGCTCGTGGCAACCTTTCTCGCCCTGTTCGCGCTCGGGGTCATCCACGTTGGCGGCGCGCGTACCGAGCCGCAGGTGATCCGATTCGACATTCAGCCACCGCCAGGCGCGACCTCTACCAGCTCGCCAATAATTTCCCCGGATGGCCGGCGGCTCGTGTTTTTGGCAACCGCACCTGGTCGAGCTCGGGTCATGTGGGTGCGATCGCTGGACTCGCTGATATCGCAGCCATTGCCGGGAACCGAGGACGGGTCGTACCCGTTCTGGTCACCGGACAGCCGGTTCGTCGGTTTCTTTGCCGGAGGACTGCTGAAGAGGATTGACGTCGGCGGCGGACCCGCCGTGGCGTTGTGCGAAGCGCCGATGGCTGGTGGCGGATCGTGGAGTCCATTGGGCCTGATCGTGTTTGGCTCTGAACTCGGGCTGAAGCGGATTTCGGCTGCCGGCGGAGCGCCGGCCCAGCTCACGAGTGTGGAGCCGCGACAGGAAGTGGCTCACATTTGGCCGCAGTTTCTTCCTGACGGCCGCCACTTTGTATACCTAAGCGTGCGTATTGGCGGAGTGCAGAACGCGATTCACGTGGCGTCCCTCGATGCTCCAACTGGCAGGCCTGTTGTGGCGACCGACGCTCAGGCCACATACGCCACGCCGGACATGCTGTTGTTCGCACGCGGATCAACCCTGATGCGGCAAGCGTTCCAGGCCTCGAATGACGCCCACCGACCAAACGCGTCGTTAGCGGCCGGCTGGCGTTCCCGCATTCCACCCGGCCCTCCTCTTCTCTGGGACTCGACGATGGCAAGCGGGGAACGATTCGACTGGACCGATGATCGGCTGCGCGCGGGACTCACCAACTCCGGCCAGTCGATTACGTGGACTGCTTGAACATCTCCCGTGGGCGCTCACGGCCCTGCTGGTGCCTTCTGCGGTTTGGTTTGGTTTTGACTGTACAGTCAACTGTTGAGTAGAATCACCAGTCCCATGGACACCGTGCAGGTCGTGCTTGGCCGCGCGCTGGTTCGCGCGGCCGATCGAGCGTCGCGGCGGTACCGAACGAACCGCTCGGCGCTCATCCGCGACGCCCTTCGGGAGCACCTGAAGCGTCTCGCCGTTCGACAGCGGGAACGCCAGGACCGGAAGGGCTACGAAGTGACCCCGATTGACCGCCCGGAGGTGACGGCCTGGGACAAGGTCGCCGAGTGGCCGGACGAGTAGAGCGCGGCGAGATCCGCCTCTGCCACTTCCCGGCTCCCGACAAGCCTCGACCCGTGCTGGTCCTGACGCGAAGTTCCGCGATTGCTTACCTGACGCGCGTGACGATCGCGCCAATCACGTCGTCGATCCGCGGAGTGCCTTCCGAGGTCGTCATCGGCGAGGAAGACGGCATGAAGCGGCCCTGCGCCGTGAACCTGCACAACGTCGTCACCGTGGCCAGGGACCGGATCGGACGACGCGCCGCGCAGCTTGGCGACGGGCGGATGCGCGAAGTGTGCCGTGCCCTGCAGTTCGCGCTCGGCTGTGACGGCTGACGCGGGCGTCCCACCTCAGACGTCCAGTTCCTCCGCCTCCTCGGCGCGCTCCATGATGAAGCGAAAACGCGCCGACGCGTCCTTCCCCATCAGCTCGTTGATCACGCGATCGGTGACAATCTGATCCGCGACCTCGACGCGGAGCAGTCTGCGGGTGCGCGGATTGAGCGTGGTTTCCCACAGCACCTTCGGCATCATCTCCCCGAGACCCTTGAACCGTGTAATCTCGGGCGCCGCCCGATGGCCGTTCTTGTCGTGCTGCTTCAGGATGCGATCCTTGTGGGCCTCGTCGAGCGCCCAGTACGTTTCCTTGCCGATGTCGATGCGGTAGAGCGGCGGCTGGGCGAGAAAGACCTTGCCCGCGGTGATGAGCTGCGGCAGGTGACGATAGAGGAACGTGAGGAGCAGCGTCGCGATGTGATTTCCGTCCGAGTCGGCGTCCGCGAGAATGATCACCTTCCCGTAGCGCAGCTTCGCGAGCTCGAAGCTCTGGCCCAGACCGCACCCGAGCGCGGTGACCAGGTCGGACAGCTCCTTGTTCTCGAGCACCTTTGCGAGAGAGACGCTCTCGGTGTTGAGCACCTTGCCCCGGAGCGGCAGGATCGCCTGCCTTGCCC
>CAZCEL010000605.1:0-2737 GCA_964497175.1 uncultured Bifidobacteriaceae bacterium | reverse complement strand
GACAAGATTCTAACGGCGCTGATGCGGGGTGCGGAACTGCTGCGGAGGGCCTGACCATGGCAGACCAGAAGCTCGTCGGACAGAACTACACGACGCCGGACCTGGTGGCGAAGGTCACCGGGCAGGCGAAGTATGCGGAAGACTTCAAGGCCGAAGGAATGCTCTTCGCAAAGCTGCTGCTCAGCCCGATGCCGCACGCCCGCGTGACACGCATCGACATGAGCGCGGCGCTGGCGATGCCAGGCGTCAAAGCCATCCTTACGGCTGACGACCTCCCGGGCGCACAGGCAGGAGCGACGCTCGGCGAGAACGTGGTCTCGACCGCGCAGGGCGAGCGTCCGCTGACGATGGAGCCGGTCTACGAAGGCGAGCCGATTCTGGCTGTTGCCGCGGTAGACGAGCTGACGGCAGCAGAAGCAATCGAGCGGATTCAGATCGAGTTCGAGCCGCTCCCCTTCAGCGTGGATCCCATCGAGAGCTTGAAGCCCGGAAGCCCGAACGCGCGGCTCCAGGGCAACACCTGGATTCGGCCCACAGCACCGCCGTCCCCGCCAGCCGGCCGTGCCGGCGCCGGCGCTGCGGCGGGTGCTGCCGCAGGAGCCGCGGCGCCTGCTCCGGCCGCAGCTCCGGCGGCCCCGGCTGCAGCCCAGGGCGCCCCAGCGGGTGCCGCTCGTGGGGGAGAACAGGGCCGCCCTGCGGCTGCCGCCGCCGGTGCGGCCGCGGGCGCGACAGCCGGTGCGGCCGCCCCCGCGGCTCAGCCGCCGGCGGGTGGGGCGGCGCAGGGTCGCGGCGCCGAGGGCCGTGGCGGTCGCGGCGCTGCACCCGCCGCGCCGCCGGCTCCGCAGATTCAGGAGCTCAAGTGGACGGCCGACGATTTCGCCAGCGCCGACGAAGGACAGCTCCCGTGGGGCAAGAGCACCGACGAGTTCGTGCACGGCGACGTCGAGGCCGCGATGAAAGCCGCCGACCTCGTGCTCGACGAGACCTTCATCACACAGTCGACCAGTCATCAGCCGCTCGAAAGCCGCACGGCAATGGCGTATTGGGAAAACGGCAAGCTCCATATCTACTGTTCGACGCAGAGCACCGTGCAGACCGTGGCCGCCGTTGCGCGTGGTGTCGGGATTCCGAACAACGAGGCGCAGGACAAGATCAGGCTCGTCAGCGAGTACACCGGCGGAGGTTTCGGCAGCAAGATCCCCGGCTCGATCAACATGGCCATTCCGGCCTTGCTCGCCAGGAAGGCGAATGCGCCCGTTCAGCTCAGGATCACGCGTGAGGAGGAGCACTATATCGGGCGGGCCAGACCCGGAATCCACGCGCGGGTGAAGATTGGTCTGCGCAAGGACGGCAGGATCCTGGCGATCGATGGTCTGGCCGTCGGCGAGAACGGGCCGTACGACGCGCAGGGCGACGCCGCGTCGGCGGGTCGGACCATCTCGCTGTGCTACCAGCCGACCGCCATGCGGTGGCGTTCGATCAACGTGTTGACCAACACGCCCCCGAAGACCTCGCAGCGCGCGCCCGGCGGCATGCAGGGCAACGGCATCATGGAACCCATCCTTGCGAAGGCCGCCCGTCAGCTGGGCATCGACCAGGTGGAGATTCGCAAGATCAACGCCCCGGCCGGCAAGGCGAAGTTCGGACCGCCCGCCGCGCGCGGCCAGCAGGCGTACGTGACGAGCGCGTTCGTCAGAGAAGCGCTCGACAAGGGTGCCCAGCTCTTCAACTGGGAAGAGAAGAAGGCCCGTAGCGGCAGTCGCACCGGCACGAAGGTCCGTGGTGCGGGCGTCGCTATCAGCGCATTCGCGGGCGGCTCGGTCGGCTTCGACGGCCTGCTCATCATCAAGCCGGATGGCCGCGTGCAGTTCCAATCCGGCATCGGCAATCTCGGCACGCACTCGGCGATGGACGTGCATCGCGTCGGCGCCGACATCCTCGGCGTACCGTGGGAGCAGTGCGACGTCGTCTGGGGCGACACGGCCAAGAATCTCCCGTGGACCTGCGTGTCGGCCGGCAGTCAGACCGCGCACGCCATGACGCGTGCCGCGCACGCCGCGGCCAGCGACGCGAAGCGAAAGCTGCAGGAGGTCGCGGCCAAGACACTCGGCGGCAGCCCCGCGAACTACCAGGTTGCCGGCGGCCGGGTGTCCGGTGGCGGCCGGTCCATGACCTTCGCCCAGGCCGCGGCCAAGGCCATCGAGCTCGGCGGGGCGTACGACGGGCACGAGGTGCCCGCCGATATCAACGCCTTCACGAAAAAGTCGGCGGCTGCACTCGCCGGGCAGGGACTCATGGGTGTGGCGCGGGACAGCTATCCGCGGGACGGCCAGACACAGTCCTTCGTGGCCGGCTTCGCTGAAGTGGAAGTGGACGTCGAGACCGGGCACTACACGATCCTCGAGTACACGGCCGTGGCCGACGTCGGCGTCGTGCTGAATCCACGGAGTGTGAAGGGGCAGACCTTCGGCGGGTTGATGCTCGGCATCGGTCATGCGATCTCGCAGAAGTGGGTCTACGACCAGCACTACGGCGTGCCGCTCGCGAAGCGGTTCCACTACAACAAGCCGCCCACGATCCTGGACGCACCGCAGGCGTTCACCTTTGGCAGCGTGGATCTGCCGGATCCCGAGACACCGGTCGGCGCGCGTGGGATCGGCGAGCCTCCAGTGGGAGCCGGCTATGGCGCGATCATGAATGCGATTGCCGCCGCGGTCGGTGACGAGGTCTTCAGACG
>CAZCEL010000604.1:0-2748 GCA_964497175.1 uncultured Bifidobacteriaceae bacterium | reverse complement strand
GCTGGGGCTACAGCCCGCTGGACGAGATTACGCCAGCCAACGTGACGCGTTTGCAGCCGGCGTGGGCGTTCTCGACCGGCGCCATCAACGGTCACGAGGCCACGCCGATCGTCAATGACGGCGTGATGTTCGTCTCGACGCCCGGCAATCAGGTCATCGCGATCGACGTACGCACCGGCGCGTTGCTCTGGCGCTACCGCGACCCGCCGCCCGCGGGCGTCGTGCTCCTGCACCCCACCAACCGGGGGGTGGCGCTGTACGGCGACAAGGTGTTTCTCGCACACGCGGAAGCGGTGCTCGTCGCGCTCGACGCGAAGACGGGCAAGCCCGTCTGGAGGACGCCGGTCGAGGACAACAAGAAGGGCTACTACATGTCGCTCGCGCCAATGGTCGCCGACGGCAAGGTGATCGTGGGCGCATCGGGTGGTGAGCTCGGCGTCCGCGGCTTCGTCGCGGCGTTCGACCCGGACACCGGCAAGGAGCTCTGGAGGACCTTTACGGTGCCGGCGCCCGGAGAGCCGGGCGGCGAAACCTGGCCCCGCGGTGAGCAATGGAAGACGGGCGGCGCCTCGGTCTGGGTGACCGGCAACTACGATCCGGAAACCAACCTGGCGTTCTGGGGCACGGGGAACGGCGGTCCGTGGATGGGCGATCAGCGGCCAGGCGACAACCTGTACACGGCCTCGACAATCGCCATCGATGTCGCGACGGGCCAGATCAGAGGTCATCATCAGTACCATCCCAACGAGTCCTGGGACTGGGACGAGGTGTCGCCGCCGATCCTCGTGGACTATCAGCGTGGCGGGAGGACGATCCGGGGACTCATCGACGTGGCGCGCGACGGCTACTTGTGGTTCCTCGAGCGCACCACAGGGCCCATCAACTTCGTCGACGGCACACCGTTCGTCAGGCAGAACGTGTTCAGGAGCCTCGATCCGAAGACCGGGCGGCCCGACATCGATCCTGCCCGCAAGCCCGGCACGGGGAAGACGGCCGAGTTCTGTCCCTCACACTGGGGCGGCAAGAACTGGCCGCCGATTGCGTTCAGCCCGCTGACGCGGATGATCTACATTCCGGCCAACGAGAACCTCTGCGCCGAAATCACAGGCCGCGAGGCGAAGTACGTGCCGGGGACGGCATTCGTCGGCGCCACGACGAGAATGACCCTGGCGCCGGGAGCCGACCACGTCGGCGAGGTGCAGGCGTGGAACGTGGACACGGGCAAGCGCGTGTGGACACACACCTACCGGGATTCCCCGAACTGGGGACCGATGCTCGCGACGGCGGGCGGCCTGGTCTTCACCGGAGGCACGAACGATCGCAAGTTCCGCGCGTTCGATGCCGCCAGCGGCACGCTGCTCTGGGAGTTCCCGACCAATTCGGGCATCATCGGCCAGCCCTCCTCGTTCGCGGTCGACGGCCGCCAGTACGTGGCCGTTCAAGCAGGATGGGGCATCGACTCCCGCGCGATGCAGAACTCCCTGAACGTGCTCAGGCCGGGTCAGTTCCCTGAGGTTCCGGAGGGAGGTGCGGTCTGGGTGTTCGCCCTGCGGTGATGGGCCGCGGGCTCGCGCCCACGAGTCGTCGCGTGGTCCAGAGGAGGTTGCGATGGCGGACAAGTGTGCGCATCCGGCCTGCGAATGTACCGTGCAGAAGGGCGGGGAGTGGGGCAAGTACTGCAGCGAGTACTGTAAGAAGCAGGGCAGCAAGATCGAGCTGCGCTGCGAGTGCAGGCACCCGGCCTGCCACTGATTTCGTCGCGAGTGACCCTGGCGCCATCAGCGCCTCGAGCGCCTTCGATAAGCGAGGGCGGACCCGCGGCGCGTCTGCGCCCTGCGCTGTCGGCGCGACGTCCGCCGGAGTCGCACTCGCAGGTCGTCGGGTCAGTCGATCTCCAGTCGCCCGAACCGCCGCAGCCATCGGCGCGCCTCCTGGTGCTCAGGACACGCCGCCGCCACGAGTCTCCAGAACCTGGCCGAGTGGTCCAGCCGCTTGAGGTGCATCAGCTCGTGAATCATGACGTAGTCGCGGATCCACTCCGGCATCTGCACGAGTCGCCAATTCAGACAGATGTGCCCGGCGCGTGAGCAGGACCCCCACCGCCACCGCTGATTTCCCACGCTGACGTCGGCGACCGTCAGGTTGAACCGCGCGGCCAGCTCTGCCAGCCGGGACGGCAGGACGAGTTTCGCCTGCGTCCACAACGACGCCTGCCGCTCGGGCGCGAGCCGTGGACGCCGGCGCTGCTCCTCTGCCACGCGTGCCCGCTGCCGGAGGATCCACTCGCGTTGGGTGGCAACAAACGCGATCGCCTGGCGCCTGGAGCCGCCGCGAGGAATCGTCACCCGGACCGATCCGTCGTCCCGGACGCGCACGACGTATCGGCGGGCGCGGGGGTGGCGGATCAAGACGGGTTCGAAGAGATCGAGGGGCTCAACCGGGGCGGCGAAGTCGAAGGTCAGTTGACCGGGCATCAGTCGGTCGCAAGCGCGCGAGCAGAGCGAAGCCATAAACCGCCGTCGATGACGAGCGTGTTCCCGGTGATGAACGACGAGGCATCCGAACACAGGAACAGCGCGGCGCTTGCCACCTCGTTGATGCTGGCCATCCGCCCGAGAGGACACAGGTCCTGAATCAGCGCACGCGACGCCTCCGACGTCAGCCGGCGCACGCCTTCGGTGCCGTCAACCGGCCCCGGCGCCAGGCCGTTCACACGAATCCCCATCGGCCCCCACTCGACCGCCAGTG
>CAZCEL010000603.1:0-2750 GCA_964497175.1 uncultured Bifidobacteriaceae bacterium | reverse complement strand
CCGCCGCACCGGCGTATCGTCGACATGGCGGCGGACTATGTCTCGCTCATGCGCCGGGTGCAGCCTGAGGGCCCGTACTGTCTGGGCGCGGCATGCGCGGGAGCGCTCGTCGTGCTCGAGATGGCCTGCCAGCTGCGGGACGCTGGCCAGGAGGTGGCGCCGCTTCTCCTCATCGACCCGCCGCGGCCCCCACGACAGCAGGGGCTGGCGCGCTTTCTCGCGAGGCTCGCTGCACTCAGCATCGCCTCGATGCTGGCCCGGGCCGCCCGGACGCGGTCAATCGTGCGGTGGTCTCAGCGCCGATGGGTCTCGAGATCGCCGGATGGCCGCCCCGTGATCCAGCCGGTCTGGCCCGACAGTCATCTGCAGGTCTGGATCAGTTTGCGGATTGCCTCCTACCGGCACCGTCTCCGTACGTACGGCGGGCCGGTTCACGTGCTCGCCAGCCGCACGCGCGCCTGGAGTTTCCGTTCTGGCGCGTGGAAGGCGCACCTGACCGGCGACGTGCGCCTGTACGAGGTCGCCCTGACGCACGGCGAGGTATTCGATCCGGCGAACGAGGAGTCGGTCACGCAGCTCGCCGGCGCGGCGCGCGCCACGCGGGAATGGCTGACGAAGAGAGCGGCCGGCCCGCGTGAGCGCTGGGAAGCGCTGTGGAGCCGCGACGACTTTACGGCGCCGTGGCTCGGTCGAGGCGTTTCAAGAGAGATTGTCGACGCGGTCGAGTGTGGATGGTTTCCGCCGGGTGCGGCCGCTCTCGACATCGGCTGCGGCGAAGGCGCGGTGGCGGGCTGGCTGGCCGAGCGCGGCTTCCCGTCAGTGGGCATCGACATCGCGCCGTCGGCGATCGCCCGGGCGCGGGCGAGGTTCCCCGAGCGGCCGGGCACGCTCGAGTTTCACCTCGTCGACGTCTGCCGCGAGCGTCCACCCGACCGGCAGTACCGGGTCCTTGTCGATCGCGGCTGCTTTCACGAGCTGATGGCGGCCGAGATCCCGGGCTATCTCGAGACGCTGACGGCTGTAACCGCGGCCGGGGCACGTCTGCTGCTCTTCGTCAAGGCATTCCGGACCGGTCGTCCGGTCGGCGATCCTGAGGAGCGAGCCGCCCTCGTCCGGCGAGTGGAGCAATCGTTGGGCGGTGAGTTCGCCATCGAACGGGTGGCCGAGACGTTCCTGGACGCCTTCAACGGACGCGATGAGGCGCGCGCGCTGCCGGGGCTCGTGTTCTGGATGACGCGCGTCGCGCGGGCGTGATCAACTGGAGGTGATCGTCTGAGTATATTGACTGGGACGCGCAGGCGTACGCGGGATTCAAATCCGGGCTCGAGGCCATGCTGCGCGACGGCCGTGGAATCTGGGGCACGCCCTTCGTCATCAACATCATCGAGTGTTGATCCGTCGAGCATGTCTCGCGGCCGGGCCCCTCACCGGTCTGTCGTTGACCTGCGCCGGCCCGCCCGGCCGGGTGAACGCGTCGCGCCGCTGGTCGGGACGCGCAAGACGGGTTCGTGGGTACCGAGGTCTGCGAAGACGATCTTCATGTGAGCGGTAGCGGCGAAATCCGGGTAGTGCCTGATGGTCTCTCGATCCTTGTCGGCTTCTCGCTTCGGGAGCTCGGTAAACGGTCGCAAGCAGTTGTGCAGCCGCCGTTCGTCGTCTCGCCTGGGCCCGTAACGCCAGCCCTGGGCGAAATGCCACGCCATCCATCCGTCGTGTTCGGCTTCAGCCAAGGCCTCGAGTGAATACTCGAGTTGGGTCCTGACGAGGTCCTCCTCCGCAGGCGACGCGTGGCCTTTCGCGAGCCGGAGTCCGACCAGGCCGAGAATCTCGAGCATGCGGGCGGCCGCCGCGCGGTTCGAGTCCTTGAAAAAATCGGACAGCTCCGAGAAGCTCCTGTCGTTCTCCTTCTTGAGCCAGCCGGCCTTGCGCCCGAGCCTCCGGTAGGTATCATGGATGGCCGACGCCATCGGCTCGATCTGCAGGCCGCTCAATGGATCGTGCGGCCGATAGGGCGGCGCGGGCGCCTGCGTGCACAGCTTCAGGAACGCTTCAGCGGGCGCGTGCATATCGAGCTGCGCCATCGGCAGCAGGAGCGAGGGTCGGAGCGGCGCCGGTCGCGCTGCGGCCAGCGGCCGCAGGATCTTGCCGAGCGAACGAGCGCCGTGCGTGTACCGTTCGACGCGGAGCAGTGCATGCACCAGCCCATCGTCGATGTCCAGCTTGTCGCCTGGAGCGCACTTCAATTCCGCTCTGATCATCAGCGCGCGGCGCAGCGGGAAGTAGATGTCGGTGGGTCGTCGGGGATTGGGACCGTCGACGTCCAGATAGCCGTCGAGGCGGCTCTTGAAATCAGGCCCCTTGGCGAGACGGAACTCCCGATACGCACCCGAGTCAGCCCTGCCGCGAACACCCGGCTCGGGTGGGCCGAATGTCTCGAACGTCCAACTCGTGCCGCCGGCGAACACCATGATGGACTTGCCGACCGCGTGGGTTATCTGCCCTTCCTGGAAGCGGCCGTCCTGCATCGGGGCCAGCAGATGCTGGAGCCAGCGGTAACTGTGGGAGTCGAACTCATCGAAAAACGCGACCGGCAGATGGCCCTGGAGGACCTGGTCGCGAATCTGGTGAAACGCCCCGATGAGGTCCTCGGCCGTATCGAACTGCGAGAGGTTGAACTCCATCCAGGCGATTCCGGCTCCCAGGCCGCTCGCGAGCTCACGTACTGCGAAGGACTTGCCGGCGCCGGGCGG
>CAZCEL010000602.1:0-2756 GCA_964497175.1 uncultured Bifidobacteriaceae bacterium | reverse complement strand
GCCGATCAGAAAATAAAAGGAATTCCTCCTCTGGACATCATACTCCTTGAAACTCCGGTATCGGATGTTGCTGACCATCAGGAGGGCCAAAAGAGGAACCAAAACCAAGGCGAAGTGGCTCTTCACCGGAACCATCCCCGACTACGCGACCGAGGTGAAGGGTCTACTGCTCAGCGGCGTCGTAGGCGGCGGCCCGGCCGAGCTGGCTGGTCTCACCAAGGGCGATGTGCTTATCGAAATCGCCGGTCAGACGATCACCAACATCTACGATTACACCTACGCGCTCGAGGTGCTGAAAATTGGCGAACCGGCGAAGGTCGTGTACCTCCGCGCCGGACAGCGCAGGGAGACAACCCTCACGCCTGCGGCACGACGCTGACGCGGTCCGACCCCGGAACCCGAGGAAGCGTGCCCGGAGGGATCCAGGAGGGGCTATTCGGCTCTGACGTTGCCCGCCCGCGGGCCCTTTGCCGACTGTTCCTCGTCGAAGCTCACGCGCTGGCCCTCGCTCAGGGCCTCGAAGCTTCCTTGCACCGAGCTCCGGTGAAAGAAGTACTCCTGTCCGCTGTTGTCGCGGATGAACCCGAAGCCCTTGTCGCGCTGAATCCGCTTGATCGTACCGGTCGCCATCCGATTCTCCTTGGCCATTCGTCATGGGCCGGACGCCCGAAGACGCGTTGACCACCGGCCCAGAAGCTGAGCCCTATCACTATACAACGCGGTCGGCCTGCGGCCGCCTCCAGAAATGGGTAGAAGTGGCTAGTCGGTGCTTCCTGGATGGAAGGCAGTCGGGCTCATGAGGCCCGAGGAGAGTCCTTTTCCCGGTAGAACGCGATCATGTCCATCCCCTTGGCAGGGGCCGCCCCCAACTGTCGCAACATCGTCGTCACCTGACCGCGGTGGTAACTGGCGTGATTCACGACGTGCTGGAGCATCTGCGCGAGCGAGGAGGCGCCGGGTTGTCCGCCTAGTGTCTTGTAGTGGATGACGCTGTGGGCGCCTGCCTCGTCCAGGGTCGCGAGATAACGGCGCATCTGGGCCTCGTGTACCGTCCAGGCGGCGCGAAGCGATGCGACGTCCGGAAACTGGTCGGCCGGCAGCATCGCGGTCGGCGAGGTGCCATGCCAGCGCTGGTACCAGGCCCATTCCGCAGAGTAGAGATGCGCGAGCGTGTCCCGCACCGATCGAAAGCTGCTCCCCAGATCGCGGGTGAACTGCTCGGGGGTGAGGGCTTCGACCGCCGCCAGCACGCGGTCGCGGGCCCAGTAGTGGTAATCGAGCATGGTGTGCAGGTCCTGGAGAGTCATGAGGGCTCCGCGGGAAACCGAGCAATCTTATTCCAATTGCCCGATTCCGCCGCGGGTCCCAGGCTGAGGATCCTTACCCGCGCACCGTGACGAACAGCTCGCGCCCGCCGCGGCTGATGAGAACCAACCTAGGACGGTCCGATGGGCGCACGGCGGACCGAAGCTCTTCCACGGTGCCGACGCTCTGCCGGTTCACCTCGAGAATCACATCGCCCGGCAGGATGCCGGCATCATCGGCCCGGCTGTCGGGACTGACGTCCTGAACCAGCATGCCGCGCGTCTCGCGGGCGAGGCCCTGGCGCAGGGCCAGTTCCGGTGTCAACGGCGCCACCAACACGCCGAGTCTCGTCTTGTCGTCGTCTTCGGGTTCGTCCGCGCCCCGTGCGGCTCTCGGAAGGTCCGCCTCGTCGAGCTTCACGGCGAGCGACATCTGGCGGCCGTCTCGAATCACGACGAGCGTGGCCGCGGTCCCCGGGGTGCTTTCCGCCACGCGGTTGCGGAGGGAGTTCGTGTCATGCACCGGCTTGCCGTTGAACGACGTGATCACATCGCCGCGCCTGACACCGGCCCGTTCAGCCGCGCTGGAGGCTTCCACAGAACTGACGATGGCGCCGCCAATCTCCTTCAGGCCCAGGCTGTCGGCGATATCCGAGGTCACCGGTTGCACGGTAACACCAAGCCGGGCCCGGCGGACATGGCCACCAAGCCGCAGTTCGTCCATCACGTGCCGCGCCATGTTCGCCGGAATCGCGAACCCGATCCCGATATTGCCATCCGAGGGGGACACGATCTGCGCGTTGATCCCGACGAGCTCGCCCTTCGTGTTCACCAGCGCGCCGCCAGAATTGCCGTGGTTGATCGGTGCGTCCGTCTGCAGGAAGTCCTCATAGGCGCCTGCTGCGATTCCGGTCGACCGGCCCTTGGCGCTGATGATGCCCATCGTCACCGTCTGGCCGAGGTTCAGCGGATTGCCCACGGCCAGCACGAGGTCGCCAACCTTGACCTGGTCGGAATCGCCGAGGGGAATCGGCGAGAGACCCGCAGCCTCGATCTTCAGGAGCGCCAGATCGCTGGGCCTGTCGGAACCGACGACCGTCGCCTTGAAGCTGCGTCCACCCGTGAATTCCACTCGGATGTCGGCCGCCTGATCGATCACGTGATGATTGGTGAGGATGTAGCCGTCCTGGCTCATGACGATGCCCGAGCCGACGCCCCGCTGTCGGAACATGCGAGGCGAACGCGGGACGGAACCGAACGGCTCTCCGAAGAATCGGCGCAGGTCTTCGTCTCCGCCAGTCGGCGCGACGCGCGCTCTGCCCTCCGTGCGAACGGTGACGACCGACGGAGCGACGAGGTTGACGACGTCCGCGTACGATTCAGGACGCGTCCCAAACTGAGCAACCGCCGAGACGACGTTCTGGCCAGGCGCTGTCGCTTGCGCCGCAGGGA
>CAZCEL010000601.1:0-2773 GCA_964497175.1 uncultured Bifidobacteriaceae bacterium | reverse complement strand
CTCGTGGGCTCGGAGATGTGTATAAGAGACAGCCCGGGGCGCGCATTTTCCTGATGACCCTGCACAGCGCCAAGGGCCTCGAGTTTCCCGTTGTGATCATGGCAGGCCTCGAGGAAGGCCTGTTTCCGCACTCGCGGTCGACGGCTGAAGAGGACGACCTCGAGGAGGAACGGCGGCTGTGCTATGTCGGGATGACTCGGGCGCGGCAGCGGCTGGTTCTCACGGGAGCGGCACGGCGGCGCGTCTTCGGCGAGTATCAGGCGAGCCTGCCGTCCCGGTTCATCGCGGAAGTGCCCGCCCGCCTGCTCGATGCGGTCTCACCCGCGAGCCAGCCAATCAGCCAGGGCCGGCTGCGGTACGAGTATCGGCCCGACCCCTACGGCCAGGGGCGGCGCCCCGATCGCGCCCGCGAGCACGAGGCCGTGTACCACGCTTACGAGGACGAAGATCAGTCCACGGGCATGGCGCTCAGGCCGGGATCGCGTGTGCGCCATCCCTTGTTCGGCGTCGGCAGCGTCATCGGTGTCGAAGCGCTCGACGACGATGCGAAGCTGGTGGTTCGATTCTCGGGGATCGGCCAGAAAACATTGCGAGCGAAGTTCGCGCGGCTCGAACGGGCTTGATCAGGCGGCCGTCCTCGTCACTGGTCGCTCTCCTCTTCCTTCTCGACGAGCCTGGCGATCGATACGACCCGGTCCTCGCCCTCCATCTCGATAAGCTTGACGCCCTGGGTCGCCCGCCCGATGGCCCGTACGTCGCTGGCCTGCATGCGGATGATCATGCCCTGCCCGGTGATGAGCAGCACTTCATCGCCGTCCTCGACGTAGGCGATTCCGACGACGAGGCCGTTGCGATCGGTGGGCGCGATATTGATCACGCCGACGCCGCCACGCGACTGCACGCGGTACTCGTCGATCTCGGTCCGCTTCCCGAAGCCGTTCTCGGTCACGGTCAGAAGCGCGCCACCAGGCCGGACGGTCTCCATGGCGACCACGTAGTCCGCCTCGCGCAGCGTGATGCCGCGTACGCCGTACGCGGTACGGCCCATCGGCCGCACGTCACGCTCGTGGAAGCGGATGGCCATGCCGCTGCGCGTGCCCAGAAAGACTTCGGCGTCTCCGTGCGTCACCTGCGCCGCGATGACGGCGTCGCCCTCCTCGATTCCCATGGCGATGATGCCGCCGGCGCGGGGGTTGCTGAACGACGACAGGGCCGTTTTCTTCACCACACCGAGCCGCGTCCCCATGATGACGAACTTCTCGTCCTCGAACTCCTTGACGGCCAGCATCGCCGCAATCCGCTCGCCCTCTTCCATCGAGACCAGATTGGCGATCGACTTGCCCTTGCCGCCCGGACCGACGTCGGGAATCTCGTGTACCTTGAGCCAGTAGGCCCGGCCGCGGTCCGAGAAGATCATGATGTAGGCGTGCGTCGAGGCCACGAACAGGTGGCTGACGAAATCCTCGTCGCGCGTCCGCATGCCGATGCGGCCTTTGCCGCCCCTCCGCTGGTTGCGATAGGTCGAGATGGCCGTGCGCTTGACGTACCCGGTGTTGCTGACCGTGATAGCCATGTCTTCTTCGGCGATCAGGTCCTCGATGCTGATCTCGCCGGCCTCGCCCTCGATGATTTCGGTCCGGCGGGCGTCCCCGTACTGGTCTCTGACCCTCCTGAGCTCGTCGACGACAATCTGCATCAGCAGCCGTTCGCTTGCCAGCACCCCCCGCAGCCGCTCGATGGTCTTCAGCAGATCCGCCAGCTCGTCGAGGATCTTCTGTCGCTCGAGGCCGGTCAGCCGCTGCAGCTGCATGTCGAGGATCGCCTGCGCCTGGATCGCAGTGAGGCCAAAGCCGGTCATCAGGCCGTCGCGGGCCTCCGGCACCGTCCGTGAGCCCCGAATCAGCTTGATGACCTCGTCGAGATGGTCGAGCGCGATCCGCAGCCCCTCGAGGATGTGGTACCTCGCTTCGGCCTTGTTCAGCTCGAACTCGGTGCGCCGGCGGACGACGTCGCGCCGGAACTCGACGAACGTGTCGACCAGCTCCAGCAGAGTGAGCACCTTGGGACGCCCGGCGACAATGGCCAGCATGATCACGCCGAAGCTCGATTGCAGCGGCGTGTGCTTGTACAGGTTGTTGAGGATGACCTCCGGCACCTCGCCCCGCTTGAGCTCGATCACGATGCGCAGGCCCTCGCGGTCCGATTCGTCGCGTAGGTCCGAGATGCCCTCGATGGTCCTCTCCCGCACCAGCTCCGCGATCCGCTCGACCAGCTTGGCCTTGTTCACCTGGTAGGGGATTTCCGTGACGACGATCGCCACCTTGTCGCCCTTCCTGCTGGTTTCGACGGCGGCCCGCGCCCGCATGAGAATCGCGCCGCGTCCAGTCGAGTACGCCTGTATGACGCCGCTGCGTCCCACGATGAACCCGCCGGTGGGGAAGTCGGGGCCCGGAATGTGCCCGACGAGCTGCTTGAGCTTCTCCCCCCGGGACAGCTCCGCCGCCTGCTCGTCGCGTGCCAGGTGAGTGTGCTCGATGAGCCAGATGCAGCCGTCGATTACCTCACGCAGGTTGTGAGGTGGCACGTTGGTGGCCATGCCCACCGCGATGCCCGCGGATCCGTTCACGAGCAGGTTCGGAAAGGGCGTGGGGAGCACCACCGGTTCTTCGGTGGTTTCGTCGTAGTTGGGGATGAAATCGACCGTCTCCCGGTCGAGGTCGGCCATCATGTCGTCGGCCAGCGCACGAAGGCGGGCCTCCGTGTACCGCATGGC
>CAZCEL010000600.1:0-2785 GCA_964497175.1 uncultured Bifidobacteriaceae bacterium | reverse complement strand
CGAGAATCCCCACCTCGCCCTCCCGGTAGGCCACTTCTGCAATCTGGACGAGCTGGTCGGCCGCCCCCGGCTGGTCCTGGGTGAGGGCGGTCCGGCGCAACGTCAACACCTCAGCGGCGCCGGCGATCTCGCTGCGAACCCGCTGTTCAATCGCGGCACGCTCCAGCTCGACACGCTCACGTTCCGTCTCCCAGCGCGCGGCTTCGCGGTTCCCGGTATCGAACAGCGGCACGCCGAGACGCAGACCGAAGACGCCGCCGGCTTCGCGTCCCGATGGGCCATCGGCGCGCTTTACCCCGCCGAACACCGTGGGCGACGGGAGGCGAGCGCGCCGGGCGGCATCCGCCTCGAGCGTGGCGCGCTCGCGCGACTGGTGCAAGGCTCGCAACTCCCCGCGAGCGGACGTGGCGCTCGCAAAGAGCGTATCCAGCGCGGCCACGGTCACCGTGCGCTCCTGCGCGGCGGCAATCGTGGTCACGGTCGCGTCTCGAGGCATCATGCCCGCGAGCGTCGTGCGCGCCTGGCCGGCCGCTACCGCAGCGACGGTTTCGAGCTGACGGGTATCCCGAAGCTCCTGTTCCGCGCGCACGCGATCGAACCGCGACCCTTCGCCCTCCCGTTCGCGCGTGCGCAGGATCTCGACGAGTCGCTCGACTTCGCGCACCTGAGCGCGGGCTGCCTCCTGGCGCGCCTGCTCGGCGACGAGCCTGGCCGCGGCAGAAGCCGCCTCCGATCGAAGCATCCACAGGCGCACGTCGCGCTCGGCCTCGGCGGCGGCGGTCGCGGCGAGGCCGGCCCGCGACAGCGCGGGCCGCAGACCAACGATCGGAAGCGGCTGCTCGGCCTGGAAGAACTCCGTGAAGCCCGCGCCTTCGCGGCTGTACGTCAACGCGGGATTCGGGTACGTCAATCGCGCGAACTGGTCACGCCTGGTGACCTCCGCCTCTGCGCGGATGGCCCGCGCCTGTGGTCCATCGCGTACGATCAGCTCCACGATTTCGCGCTCGGTGCGGCCCTGGCCAGCGGCCGCGCACGGCACCAACAGACCGGCGGCAGCCATCCAGGCACAAGCCTGGGCTCGGCTCGTCATACAGGTTCCTCGGGTTGTACGGACAGACAGGCGACCGGCGGCATGCCGGTCAGTAGATCAGGCCAGGTGGGTTAGAGGCGGGGCGCGTGAGGGGATTCGAGCGTCACGTGGCGGCCCGTGAACCCGCACATCCGTAACGGGTGCCGCGGACCGTACCGGCGCGGCGGACGCCATACGTGTTGGACCAGCGAGCGCGGCACTATCGACGTGCACCTGGGGCACTCTCGCGCACCCCATCGTGACGCCGACCGCATGCCGGCCGGGATCGCACGACTCGGCGCCTACCGCCGGATGGTGTCCGCTCGCCTCGTTGGAGAGGTGGTTCTCGACCAGGGCCGGGTGCAGGTGTTCGTGAGAAGCAAGACCGTGGTGGTGATCGGGGTGATCGTGGTCAGAATACTTGTGCACATGCAGCGACGCTGCCACCGTCGATGACAGGACCAGGGCGTTGGCAAGCGCCAGCGCAAGCAGACGGCGCACGGCGATCAGTGTACTACGGGCAGTCGTTCGAGCAAATCGGGGCACATTCCTGCTTCTATAATGACCGGATGTTCGCCGTCCGTCTGGCTGCGCTGACCGCACTGGTCGTCTGGGTCGGTGGGCTGTTCGCGCTCTGGCTGCTCGTGGCGCCGATGGCGCCGGCCGACGAGCTCCCCGACATCCTGCGACGGTTTCACGTGCTTTCATACGTATGCGGCGGGACGCTCATGGCGTCCCTGCTCGCCATGAAGCTGGTCGGCCCCCCGCCCCGCGGCTTCATCCCACGGCTCGCCATCGCGGCGACGATGAGCGCTGTGACGATCTACTCGGGCCTGCGCACGGCCCGGGAGCTGTCAGTCCTGATGTTGACGACGGATCTGGTTCTGGGAGTCGTCCTGCTGCTCTGGTACGTGCCGGAGCAATGACACAGCGTTCGTGACCCATACGATCACCCTCATTCCCGGCGATGGGATCGGCCCGGAGGTCACCGAGGCGGTCGTGCGCGTCCTGGACGCGGCCGGTGTCCCAATCGAGTGGGAGCGCCACGTCGCGGGGGTGCTCGCTCTGGAACAGACGGGTCACGCGCTGCCGTCCGCGCTGGTGGACTCGATTCGCAGAAACAGAGTGGCGCTGAAGGGGCCGGTCACGACCCCGATTGGCGAAGGGTTCACGAGCGTGAACGTCGCCCTTCGCAAGAGTCTCGATCTCTATGCCAACCTGCGACCGGTCTGGAATCTGCCTGGAGTTCCCGCGAGGTTCGACGAGGTCGATCTGGTCATCGTGCGCGAGAACACCGAGGATCTCTACTCGGGTCTCGAGCACGAGGTGATCCCCGGCGTGGTCGAGAGCCTCAAGATTATTACGGCGCGGGCCTCGACGCGGATCGCGCGGTTCGCGTTCGAGCACGCGCGGGCCGGCGGGCGCCGCCGTGTGACGGCCATCCACAAGGCCAACATCATGAAGCTGGGTGACGGCCTGTTCCTGGCCAGCGTGCGCGAGGTGGCGAGGGAATTCGCCGATATCCAGTACGACGAGAAGATCGTCGACGCCGCGTGCATGCACCTCGTCATGCACCCGCAGCAGTTCGACGTGCTCGTCATGCCCAACCTGTACGGCGATATCGTGTCGGACCTGTGTGCCGGCCTCGTCGGCGGCCTTGGCGTGGTCGGCGCCGCCAATCTCGGGAGCGAATGCGCCGTGTTCGAAGCCGTGCAC
>CAZCEL010000599.1:0-2795 GCA_964497175.1 uncultured Bifidobacteriaceae bacterium | reverse complement strand
TTCACCAGCGCCTGCTCGGCCTCCAGCCCCGCTCCGCTCGCCCCCTGCCCGCCGCCCACCGGCGCCGCCGCGGCGCCGCCAGCGGGTTGAACCGCGCTCGCGACTGGTCGCAGGACACCGAGCGCGCTCTGCACACGCACGTCGTGCCGCCGTGAAGAGCTGGTGAAACCGGGCCCCTCATCCGAGGTCGACGTGCCTGCGGCCGCAACCAGAACAACAGCCGCCATCGCCGCGATGCGCTTCAGTCTGGGCGTCACTGCAAATACTCGTGCCTGACCGATCGAGTGCCGGCCCTTCGGTTCTTCGTGTCCTTCGTGTCCTGCGCGACTGTCACGTTTCTCCGCGCCCGCGTGGCACTCGTGATGTCTACCGCGGCTTGAGCGCGTCCTCGACGTAGTTGCCCAACCCGAAGTTCAGCCGCGTGCCCGCGGAGGGATCTGCCCCGAGCTTTCGCAACAGCGCGGCCGTGTCGGGGTGGCGCACGAACGTCGTGCAGCAGATCAGGTGACCCTGCGCAATCAGCAGCGGTGTCTGACTCTGCCAGTTCGTCCCGTTCAGCCTGGCTCCTCGATCCACCAGGAACGAAATAATCTCGTTCGCCGCGTGGTAGGCGGCGGCGTGCAGCGCCGTCTCGCCGTCCGTGTTGCGCGCATCCACGTCGATGCCGGCAGCCAGGCCGATCTCGATGGCCTGCACCGCGCGCGGCTCGTCCCACGTGAAGTAACCGATGTCGGCGTTCGCGCGCTTGCCGAGACCGGCGGCGAGCATGACGGCCGTGGTCCCGTCGCCGGCCGTCGCGCGCGCGTCGGCCCCGCCGGCAAGGAGCAGGCGCATCACTTCGATCTCGACGGACCGCGCGGCGATCATGAACGGCGTCGCGCCCTTGATATCTACCCAGCCCGCGCCGGGAGACACTCGCGTGCCCGTCACGAACGCCTCGGTGAGCGACACGGGCTTCTCGAGCCGCACGTTGGGGTCTGCTCCGTGGCCGAGAAGCGACTTCACCGCCTCGGCCTGTCCCGTCGCGCTCGCGACGTGCAGCGCCGCGTATCCGGTCCCCGCAGCGTTCGGATCGGCGCCCTGCTCCAGGAGGTACAGCGCCAGCGGCGTGTGCCGCTTGACGAGCGCGAGCACGAGCGCCGTCATGCCGTCGGCTGCCGGATCGTTGATCGGTGCGCCGGCAGTGAGGAGCAGGCGTACCGTTTCGATGTCCCCGGAGAGAACGCCGAACAGCAGGGGGGTGAAACCGCCCTCCGGTTTGGGGCCCTCACGCGACCGAAACAGATCCCGCCGGTACTCGGGGTTGAGCGCCTCGTTGTCCTTGAGGACGGGCCGCGGACCTCTTGCCACCTCGTTGTCCTGTCGGCCGGCGTAGTTTCGGTTCGGCGGCGTCCGCGAGGCGCTGCGTGCACCGACTTCGGCGCCCGCCTCCAGCAGCAGCCGCACGACGCCAGCATGTTTTTCGGCGGCTGCCCACATCAGCGCTGTCTGCGCGCGCGCGGTACGCGCGTTGACGTCTGCCCCGCCTGCCAGCAGCAGTTTGACCGCCTCCACGCCGCCGGCCCGCGCCGCCATCATGAGCGCCGTCTCGCCGCTCGCGCGTGTGCGCCGTACATCGGCGCCCGCTCGGATCAGCCTCCCGATCATGCGGGCGCTGCCGTTGCCGGCCGCGAGCATCAGCGGCGTGACACCGAGATCGTTCGCGACGTTGGGCTGGGCCCCGGCTCGAATCAGCTGATCGGCAATGCCCACCTCGTCGAGGTGAGCGGCCCACGCGAGGGCCGTTGCGCCGTCGGGCTGGGGCGCGTTGACATCGAGAGCTTCCTTGAGGATCGCGCCCACGCGAGCCTCGTCGCGCTGCTGCACGGCGCCTATGAGCTCCAGCTCCTCAGCGCGAGGCCCGGAAGCGAGCGCGAGCCCCCCCACTAGGGTCGCTGCAGCGAGAGCCGAGCGCTTCATGGCAGTAGGCAACGCCAGGACCGGGCGGCGGAACCGGTTCCGAATCGTCCGCACCGGTCCCGCCCCGACATCCGCGGCGATCAGAGGTCGCCGAGTTGATCGAGCCTGCCGGTGCTGTCGCCGAAGCGCTCCACCGGCACGCCCAGCTTCTCGAGGACCGACACGTAGAGATTCGCCAGTGCAGTGTCGTTCGTGTAGCGCAGGTGCCGGCCTCCTTTGAGGGAGCCAGCGGCACCGCCGACGAGCAGCGTCGGCAGGTCCATGTGGAAGTGGATGTTTCCGTCGCTGATCCCCGAGCCATACACGAAGATCGAGTGATCGAGCAACGAACCGTCGCCGTCGGGCGTGCGGCGCAGCCTCTCCAGGAAGTAGGCAAACTGCTGGACGTGATACGCGTTGATCTTCGCCAGTTTCTCCAGCTTCACCGGATCGTTCTGGTGGTGCGAGCAGGCGTGGTGTCCATCCGGCACGCCGATCTCCGGATATGACCGTCCGCTGACTTCCTTTCCGATCATGAACGTGCCGACGCGCGTGAGGTCGGTCTGGTACGCGAGCGCCAGCAGGTCGAACATCAGCCGGGCGTGGGCCTCGAACGTCTCAGGGATGCCCATGGGCTGCGCGACCACGGGCAGCTCGCGGGTACTCTGCGCTTCGGCGGTCTGAATCCGCCGCTCCACGTCCCGGACAGCATCCAGGTACTCGGTGAGCTTGAGACGGTCGCCGGGACCGAGCGTCCTGTTGAGCCCGTCGACCTCGCCCGACACGAAATCGAGAATGCTCCGATCCTGCCTGTCTCTTATACACATCTGACGCTGCCGACGATCTTACGCGTGTAG
>CAZCEL010000598.1:0-2798 GCA_964497175.1 uncultured Bifidobacteriaceae bacterium | reverse complement strand
TTGCCGATGATGCGAGGCGCGTTGGCGATGTAGAAGCAGGTGTCCGGCTCCGTGCCTTGCTGGACCGACTGGCGCCTCCAGGTCACTGAGCCGCGAGTCTCGAGGAGCAGGCCGAGCTCGTCGGACGCGACGTGCGCGACTCGCAGAATGAACTCCTTGTACTCCTCGTGCTCGGGAGAAGGGCTCATGATCTCCAGCCTCCCGCGGTCGTAGGTCACGCGCACGCCAGGCCGCGCGACGAGATCCTCGAGCAGGCGGTCGTAATCCTCCCAGCTTGACTGCGGGATGAGCAGCGTCGCGCCGCTCGGCAGGTGGTCGATGGCCTCCAGGTAGTCTGCCAGGCGAACGCTCATACGGAGATTATAGGCCGCGTGCCTCGATCGGCCCGCGAACGAGTGCGAGCCTGAACGTGTGCCCTGAGCGAGGTGTCATCAGGCCCGTCTTCACCTCGGCGACAGCGCGAACGCCACGATCTCGGCCTCTCGTCCGGCTCCCGCCGCCATCGCCACATACTGCCGGCCCTCATGCAGGTACGTCATCGGCGACGACACCGGACCTCGTGGCAGCTCGATTCTCGCAATCACCTGGCCGGATGATTTGTCCAGCGCCTGAAGGCTCGGCGCTTCGGGGGGAACGCCATCAGTCGGGCCCGCCGGACGGCTCCGATGCGCCACGAACAGCAGCGTCCGCGTCGCCAGCACGTAGCCGCGGCCGCCGCCAAGCGGAGGAAGGTTCAGTGATGCGAGCAGCGGGTGACGCCGCGGGCCGTCGCCCAGCGGAATCTGCCACGCAATCGATCCGGCGTTCAGATCGTACGCCGTCAGACGGCTGTACGGCGGCTTCGAGACGGGGATGCCATCAAGCGTCGGCAGGTTGCTCGGCCCTCGTCGATACCGCAGGTTGCTGCGTGAGGGATCCGGCTTGATGAGCTGCACCAGAAACGGGCTGGTGATCGACGGCACATACAGCCTTCCGGTTTCAGGATCGAACGCGGCCCCGCTCCAGTTGGCGCCTCCCCCGTTGCCGGGGAGCTGAATGGTGCCCTTCTCTGACGGCGGCGTGAACAGCGGGCCCATCTCGTACTGCCTGACGATCTCGAGCGCCCGAGACCTCAGCTCCGGCGTGTAATCCAGCACATCGTCTTCCGTGAAACCTTGCCGCTCGAAGGGCGGCGGCTTGGTGGGAAACGGCTGCGTCGGCGACGTCTTTTCGCCCGGCACGCCGGACTGCGGGACGGCCCGCTCCTCGATGGGCCACACCGGCACACCGCTCCGCCGATCCAGCACGTATACGAACCCCTGCTTGCTGACCTGCGCGACGGCGTTGATGCGCCGGCCGTCTACGGTTATGTCCACGAGCGTCGGCGCCGCCGGGAAGTCGTAATCCCAGAGCCCGTGGTGAACGCCCTGAAAATGCCAGACGCGCCGGCCGGTCGTCACGTCGAGGCACACGACGGCCTCGGCGAAGAGGTTGTTGCCGGGGCGATGACCGCCGTAATAGTCGTTGGTGGGCGTTCCGAACGGCAGGTAGGCGTAGCCGAGGTCGTCATCGCCGCTCATGAGCGACCAGACGTTGGTGTTGCCGCTGTACTCGGCGGACGCGCCCTCCCAACTGTCATTGCCGAACTCACCCGGCTGAGGAATCGATCGGAATGTCCACAGCCGCTTGCCGGTCCGGACGTCGTATCCGCTCACGTCTCCGCGGACATGCTCCTTGTTGAGCGCACCGTCCGAGATGCCCGCGCCTGTCATGACGACGTTGCGGACGACGAGGGGGGCGGAGGTGATGGTGTAGTTGCGCCCGCGCTGCACGTACGCAAGGCGCTCGGTGAGGTCCACCCGTCCGCGGACGCCGAACGCCAGGTCGAGCTGGCCCGTGCCGGCGTCGATCGAGAGGAGGTACGCGTCGTGGGTCCCGATGAAGATGCGGGCCATCCGCCCATCGGTCCAGTGCGCGAGGCCCCGGTGCAGGAAGCCGAGGTTCGCGGGACGGCCGGCCTTCCAGCTCTCGCTGTCGAACTGCCACAGCGTGCGGCCGGTGCCGGCGTCGATCGCGGCCACGAGGCCGAGCGACGTGACCGTGTAGAGCACGCCGTTCGCCATGAGCGGTGTGTCCTCGTACACGCCAGGCTGGGCGTCCGGGTTCGCGGCGGCGATTGCGTTGTCGGGCGAGGTCCAGCGCCAGGCGAGCTGCAGGCCCGCGACGTTATCGCGACGAATCCGATCGAGCGGGGAGTACTTCGTGCTGCCGGGGCTCCCACCGTAATAGCGCCATTCCCCCGGCGCGTTCGCCTGTTGTGCCCCCGCCAGAGCCGTCAGGGACAAAGCGACCGCACACGCACCTATGAGCCGTTGCATGCCGTCCTCCGCGCTGATTCTGATCATCTCGCAGGCGACGCTGACGGGGCGCCCGTGCGGGCCGAATAGTATCCGTCGAACTGGTCCACGGCGATCGGTGCGTCGAAGGCGGCGCTCAGCTGCGCCTCCGTGAGGATCGAGGCCTTCGGGCCGGCGGCAGCGACCCTGCCCCCGCGCATGAGGATCACCCGCTCCACTTCGGGAATGATCTCTTCGACGTGATGCGTCACGAGCACGATCGTCGTGCCCTGCCGGGCGAGGTCCCGGACGGTCTCGAGAAAGCGGCGCCGCGCCACGAGGTCGAGCCCGGCGGTCGGCTCGTCGAGCACGAGCGCTCGAGGCTCGGAGACGAGCGCCCTGGCCACGAGCACGCGCCGCACCTCGCCGGTGGACATGGCGTCAAGAAACCGCGGGCCAAGGTGCGCCGCATCGACCGAGGCC
>CAZCEL010000597.1:2046-2804 GCA_964497175.1 uncultured Bifidobacteriaceae bacterium | reverse complement strand
GCACCAGCACGGGCTCGGACACGGCGATCTGCGCCAGGACGGTCTCCTTCGCCTCGACTCGCGCCCGGCCATCGAGCAGGATCAGCTTGCCGAGCCGCTCGGCCGTGCCCACGTGTACTCTGACGCGCTGGTGGCTCTTGATGCCCGACGCCGTCGATGGCCGGACCTCCAGCGACACGTCGAACCGATCGGACGTGCGGGCCAGTCTCTCGTCCGCGATCACGTGGCCACGCACGATCGACGCCCGATCCGAACCGCTCAAGTTCAGAGCGACACGCTGGCCACACCGGGCCGACTGCTGAGGTTGGTTGTGCACCTGCAGCGACCGGACGCGGAATGCCGCATCGCCCGGCAGCGCTCGCACCCGATCGCCGACCGCGACCTGTCCGCCGATGGCCGTCCCCGTCACGACGACGCCGTGGCCAGCCAGCACGAACGCGCGATCGACGGGCAGCCGGAAGTAACCCGATGCGCGGGTCGCGTGCCACTGCTGGAGGGTATGGGTAATCAGATCGCGCAGGTGGGGCAGACCCTGGCCTGTGGGAAACGAGAACGGCACAACGGGCGAGCCATCGAGCGAAGTGCCGGCCACGAGCTGGCGGACCTCCTGCTCGACTTCGCGGATCCTGTCGGCTGAGACCAGGTCGGCCTTCGTGATGACGAAGATCGCACGCATCACGCCGAGGAGATGGACGATGTCCAGATGCTCTTCCGTCCTGTCTCTTATACACATCTGACGCTGCCGACGATCTTACGCG
>CAZCEL010000597.1:0-2036 GCA_964497175.1 uncultured Bifidobacteriaceae bacterium | reverse complement strand
GCATGGTTGATCGCCTCAACGGTCTGTGGCATCACGCCATCGTCGGCCGCCACGGTGAAGAGGACCAGGTCGATGCCGTGCGCGCCGGCCAGCATGTTGCGGATGAAGCGCTCGTGCCCGGGCACGTCGACCACGCCGGCGACGCTTCCGTCGGGCAGCTCGAAGGAGGCGAAGCCCAGGTCGATGGAGATGCCTCGCTCCTTCTCCTCCTTGAGCCGATCGGTGTCCTGCCCGGTGAGCGCCTTGACGAGGCTCGTCTTGCCGTGATCGATGTGTCCGGCTGTTCCGATGATGTAAGGCATCTCTTCAGCGGCTGGTCAGGCGCCCGCCTCCGCGGGCCATCGCGGGATCAGGTCGTCGGCGTCGAACACCGTCCTCAGATCCAGGAGGAAGCGATCGCCGCTGATCCGCCCGACGATAGGCGGCCTGGCGCTGCGGAATCGATCCGCGACCTGGTCGGCGCTCAATTCCTGGTGGCCGACGGCGATGACCTTGCTCGGAATGTCCTCGGTGGGGAGGGCGCCGCTTCCCACCTGCGCGGTCGAGTCCTCGAGCGAGAGCCGATACTCCCTTCCAAGAGCCTTCTGAAGAGCCGGCAGTGCACGGCGTCCCAGCGCGTCAATGGCGTCGAGCGGCCGAGCCAGTGCTCTCAGCGTCGGCAGATCCTCCGCGATGCCGGGAGACTGCTGGTAGAGCCGAAGGGTCGCCTCGAGCGCTGCGAGCGTGATCTTGCCGCAGCGAAGGGCGCGGTGCAGCGGGTTGGCAGCGATGCGATCGACCCAGCTCCTGCTGCCGACGATCAGGCCCGCCTGCGGGCCGCCGAGGACCTTGTCGCCGCTAAACGTCACGATGTCCACACCGAGCGCGACCCGCTCGGACACCACGGGTTCTTTCGGCAGGCCGTATCGCGTGAGGTCGACGAGCGCGCCGCTGCCCAGATCCTCCATGACGGGAATGTGGTGGGCGCGCCCGAGGGCGACGAGCTCGCTCGCGCCGGCCTCGGCGGTAAAGCCGACGATGCGGTAGTTGCTGGTGTGCACCTTGAGCAGCAGGCCGGTATTCGGTCCCAGGGCCCGCTCGTAGTCGCTGAGGTGGGTGCGGTTGGTGGTGCCCACCTCGCGGAGGATGGCTCCGCTCTTTTCCATGATCTCCGGGACGCGAAACGATCCGCCAATCTCGATCAGCTCGCCGCGCGACACGAGGACCTCCTTGCCGCTGGCCATCGTGTTGAGGGCCAGCAGCACGGCCGCGGCGTTGTTGTTCACGACCGTTGCGCCCTCGGCCCCCGTCAGATCCTGAAGGAGCGGTTCGACAAGCAGTTCGCGGCGGCCTCGCGCGCCGGCGGCCAGGTCGTACTCGACGGTGACGGGCTGGCGTCCGGCGCGGCACATCGCGTCGATCGCCTGTTCGGCAAGCAGCGCGCGGCCGAGGTTCGTATGCAGGACGGTGCCGGTCGCGTTGATCACGCGCTCGAGCCGTGGCGCCGAGTTCCAGGCGAGCCGTCGCTCGAGGCGCTCAATGATGGACTCGTCGGTCAGTTCCTCGCTCGTGACGCTCCGCCCGGCTCGAATCGCGGTGCGAAGCTCGTCGAGGACGGTCCGGCACTCCCGGGCGACGTGCTGGCGGCGGAACCGCGCGACCAGAGGTTCGGTGCGGTTGTGGCTGAGCAGCCGATCGAGCGAGGGGAGCTCGCGCAGCAGGTTCCGCGACGCGTCCATCACCAGCAGGCTGACACGAAGGCCGCGCGGTTGCAACTGGCGGTCGGGTCTCGTTGAGGCCGAGGCCCTGCAGCGCGTGCCCCGACTGGACGGTGGGTCATTTCCTTCAGACGCACAAAGCGGAAGGCTCAGGGAGCGAGGGCGAGCTGCGCTCGTGCGCGGTGCGCGACCAGTGTTCAAGGCGGCTCATGGAATAATGACGCGAGCCCTGCACCGATCGCTGGAGAAGGAAGGCGCCCGGTGGCGCTGCTGGTCTTCAAAACCAGTCTGGGCACCGTCAGGTGCCTGGAGGGTTCGACTCCCTCCCTTCTCCGCCAC
>CAZCEL010000596.1:0-2804 GCA_964497175.1 uncultured Bifidobacteriaceae bacterium | reverse complement strand
GAACCGTTCGCGTACGACTACGATCGCGTGCTGCTGCGGGCCCCGTGGAAACTCATGCCCGGCCGATACACGCGCGAGGGCGACGTCATGCCGCTTATTGCCGCCGCCGACGATCGGTTCGTCGTGTCACGGTCAGGCGACGAGATCGAGGTGTCGTTCGACGCATCGGGGCTGCCTGCTCTCCCGGATGGGGCCCGGCGGACGTTCCTCCTGCGCAGTGTCGGGTACAGCAAGGAAATGAACCTGCACTCCGCCAGCCCCGACCATGTGGCGCCAATGCCGTTTCAGAGGATGAGCCGCTATCCGTACGCGACGGACGAACGATATCCGCACGCCGCCGATCTCGACGAGTTTCACACACGGGTCGTGTCGCGATCGATGCCCTTGATCGACAGCTCGCTCCTGACATCGCCCGGGATCGCCGTTGACCCGAACGCCCCGCGGCGGGCACGCTGATGTCGCACATTCGCTACGCGGCGGCCGCCTGTCAGACCGACCTCGTCAATCCGTCAGATCGTGCCGACATGCGCGCGAACACCGATCGCATGCTGTCGATGATCGATTCCGCGGTGGCCGGGAGCGCGCCGTTTCTGCCGGTGCGGCTGGTCGTCTTTCCCGAGTTCGCCCATGCCGCGCCGATCTATCCAACGGTCCCTCGACTGCTCGACAGGCTGGCCGTGCCGATTCCCAACGAGCACACCGAGCGCCTCGCCGCGAAGGCGCGGCAGCACGACATCTACATCCAGTCCGGGTCGATGATCGAGTGCGACGAGCGGTGGCCCGGCCACGTCTTCAACACGACGTGTCTGATCGGGCCGGACGGGATTCTGTACAAGTACCGAAAGGTGAACACCTGGATTCCCTTCGAGGTACACACGAGCCCGCACGACCTGCCCGGCTACGACGAGCCCCTGTTTCCCGTCGCGGATACGCCGATTGGCTGCCTCGGCTGTGCCGTCTGCTACGACTGGCTGTTTCCCGAGGCGCTGCGCCAGTTGGCGGCCAATGGCGCCGAGGTCCTGATCCGGGTGTCGGCGTACATGGATCCGTGGGGGACCACGGAACCGACCAGCTGGTGGAGCCTCGTCAACCGCTGCCGCGCGCTCGAAAACCTGGCCTACGTTGTTGCCGCCAATCAGGGCGCCAGCCTGCGGAACTACCCGCCCTACTCGTGGCCGGGCGGGAGCCAGATCGTCGATTTCGACGGCCGGCTCCTGGCCGAAGCCACCCCCGGGCCCGGCGAACGCATCGTCACGGCGCCGATCGACATCTCGGCGCTCCGCCACGAACGCGCCACGAGAACAGGCCATCACATGCTCGCGCACCTGCGCACCGAGGCGTATCCCGTGTACCGGACCCACACCTATCCCGGCGGGGCGGTTTCCTCCAGGGCCCCGTCGTACGAGGACAATGTCCGGACGATTGAAACAGCCAAACAGGGGATCAAAGGCCGCCTGGAGCCGGTATAATCTGCACTTCCCTTTGATGGAGTGGCTGTCATGAGACGACACATGTTTCTGGGCACGTTGATCGCGGTAGGCGCCTTGTCGATGGCTGTCGGTGCGTTCCAGCAGCAGGCCGGCCGCGGGGGCCAGCCGGCGCCGATGGTCGTCGAGGTCGAGAAGCTGAAGGACAACTTCTTCGTGCTGCGGGGCGGCGGCGGCAACACGGCCGCGTTCATCACCGCGAAAGGCGTCGTGCTCGTCGACACGAAGCTTCCCGGCTGGGGCCGCCCGCTCATCGACAAGGTGAAGGAGCTGACGAACCAGCCGGTCACGACGATCATCAACACGCACACGCACTTCGATCACGTGAGCGGCAACGTCGAGTTCCCGGCCACGGTCGAGGTGGTCGTGCACGAGAACACGGCCAAGCTGATGAATGAGGCGAACCCGGTGACCGGGCTGCAGACGGGACCGCAGCCGAACATCTTCAAGGAGAACAACGGCCGCGGCCTCGCGAAGCGGACCTTCAAGGATCGGATGACGCTCGGCAGCGGCAACGATCGCATCGAGCTGTATTACTTCGGCCGCGCCCACACGAGCGGCGATGCGTACGTCCTGTTTCCGTCGCTGAGAATCCTTCATACCGGCGATACGTTCCCGAACAAGGGCGTCCCGATCATGGACGCCAACAACGGCGGCAGCGGGGTCTCGTTCGGGGACACGGTGGCGAAGGCGGCCGCGCTTCCCAACATCGACACCGTGATCACCGGTCACAGCACGAACATGACGATGGCGGACCTGAAGGAGTACGCGGACTTCAACCGCGAGTTCGTGCAGGCGGTCCGCGCGGCCAAGAAGGCTGGCCAGTCGGTCGACGATGTGGCCAACAGCTGGAAGGTGCCGGATCGGTTCAAGGGCTACGCCCAGCCGATGCCCGCTCGCCTGAAGACGAACGTGCAGGTCGTCTGGGACGAGCTGAAGTAAGCGGGCGCTGTTCGCTGAAAGCTAAAAGCCGATCGCTGACCGCTGAAAGCTGTTCGCTGCAAGCTATCCATACGCCGCCGCCTGGATCTGGTACAGCTCCGCGTACTGACCGCCCTTGGCGACGAGTTCGTCGTGACTGCCCACCTCGACCAGGCGTGAGCCGTCGAGGACGACGATGAGATCGGCCATGCGGACCGTGCTGAAGCGGTGGGACACGAGAATCGTGATGTGTCCATCGCCGTTTGCGTCGAGCGCTGTGGTCCGGCGGTTTGCGGCGGCCGCGTAGCGCTCGAACAGCGCGTGTTCCGCTTCGGCGTCGAGCGCCGCGGTCGGCTCGTCCAGCAGCAGGATCAACGGCCGCTCGCGCATGAACCC
>CAZCEL010000595.1:0-2805 GCA_964497175.1 uncultured Bifidobacteriaceae bacterium | reverse complement strand
GCGTTGCTGAGCAGGTTCAGGATGGCCTGCTCGATCGCATCCGCGTCGGCCTCGAGTTGCGGGAGGCCGTCGGCAATCGCGAGCCGCAGCGCGAATCCCTGCTGGGACAACGGATAGGTCATGGCCTGTGCCGAGGCCCGGACGACGACGGGCAGCGAGCACAGGGCGCGCTGGTAGGTTTTCCGGCCCTGCTCGATCTTTGAAAAGTCCAGCACGTTGTTCAGCAGGCGGGTGAGCCGTTCGCTCTCGTTGACAATCGTCTGGAGATATTCGTCGCGCGCCGGGCCGGCGGCCCGGCCGAGCTGGAGCGTCTCGGCGAACATCCGTATCGCGGTGAGCGGCGTCTTCAGCTCGTGCGAGACGCTCGAAACGAACTGCGAGCGCAGTTCGGCGAGCCGAACGTCGCGCTGGACGTCCCGCCAGAACAGGTACCCGCCCGAGAGAGTCACGCCGAGCACCAGCAGCAGCGCGGCAAGATAGAACTGGCGCTGAAGCCTGCCTTCCCCGGCGAGCGCACCGGCCTCGGCACCCAACATCGTCACGCTGAGTCCAGGAAAGCCTGGACCGAGCGGCTCGCCGTCGCCGCCCGTGACGATGCTCGCAGGGAGGTCTCGAAAGACGGCCTGCGCCCGCACGGCAATCAACTGCGGGCGAGGTGCTGAAGGCGCCTCCGTTCTGCTCACGAGCCACAGGTCACTCTCAGGACCAAACGGCTGCCAGACGGTCTCGGCGCGGCTACTGTCCACCGGGGACGCCTGTCCCGCGCTGCGGACGGCGGCCGACCCGCTCGCCGCGACGGCCTCCCGGCTCTGCCGACTCTCAACGGCCAGGTCGCCCACCCCGGCTTCGGCCGCGGAGCTGTCCGCGCGGAACAGCGCCGGGAACGCCTTCTGAAGCGCCCAGGCCTGCTCGGTGTCGCGAATACGGTTTTCGAGCGAGCTCCGCACGTCCTCCAGCCGTTTCTGCACCGCATCGGACCGCGGCAGCGGCGTTTCCGTCCGGGGAGCGGCAGATCCGCTCGTGCTTCCGCCTGCCCGCACGGCCACGTCACGAGCCATGTAGACACCTGGCGGCGACAGCAATTCGCCGGTCGCGGCTCGTTCCAGGATCTCGACCACTGGATCGACATCCTCCGCAGCCCCGACCGTGAGGTCGAGCAGTCGCCGCGCCGCATAGAGGGCGAATGGCACCCCCTGGTCGTCCACTAGATCGGCGCCGAGCGCGAGCATCCCGCGGTACAGTCCGATGGCCTCCTGCACGCGTGAGGCCTTGGCCAGGACGCGCGCCAGGAGCAGCTGCGCGGACGCCTTCTCGCCCGGCGTGCGCGCTCGAGACAGCGCGGTTCGGTACGACTCGGACGCTGCCCGGTACTGGCGATCCACGAGCTCGGCCCGCTCGCCTTGACCGACCGCGGCCGCGAAGTGACCGGCGCTGTCGAAGGCCGGCCGCGTCGGGTGCCGGTCCCACGACAGCACGAGCCTGCCATGTTCGATGTCGGCGACGAGGGCAACGGCACCGCCGGGCTGCCGCGAAACGACCGAGAGGCTTGCAGACGCGCGCGTGTTGAGCGTCTCGAAGGTCACGCGCTCGAGCCGCGACAGGAGTTCCCGAGAGGTCTCCGCGGCGAGCAGCCGCCGCGCATCCGCGACTCGCTTCTCGGCCAGCTCGCGTTCCTGGGCGAGCATGCGGAGGCTCAACACGACCAGCAGAAGGCTGGGCAGGCCAATGGCGACGAGAAAGAGCAGGCCCTTTCGTCGCTGGCGTTGCAGGCGGGCGGCCCAGGCTGGGCGGCGCACGGCCTGGCTATTCTACGAGCACAGGTCCCGACGCATGTCACGAAAGCGTCATGGCAGAAACTGCACTATGTGTCAGCTGACGCGATCGCAGGAACTGCAGCATCATTCCCGTCGCTCTTGAAGGCGGCCCACGGTTTCATGCTCGGCGGTCCGCGTCTCGGGTGGCATGCAAATCGCAGTGTCAGGCGTCGAGTCGGATAGTACAATGCTGCACGTGGAAGCCTTCCCGCCGCGCGTGACCTATGCCGACCTCGAGCAGTGGCCCGAAGACGGCCGCCGCTACGAGATCTATGACGGCGAGGTCTTCGTGGTTCCTGCACCGCTTCCCGTGCATCAGGTCGTGGCTCTCAACGTGGCCGATCTGCTGAAGGATTATCAGCAGCATCACGGGGGCCTCGTCCTCCCCTCGCCAATTGACATCGTCTTCTCTCAACACGATGTCGTCGAGCCAGACGTCATCTTCTTCGAAGCCCGGCGCCGGCACTTGATAGACCTCGAGGCCGTTATTCGTGTGGCGCCCGACTTGGCCGTTGAAGTGCTCTCGCCGAGCACCCGCGCCACCGATCGCGGTAAGAAGATGCAGATGTTCGCGCGTTACGGCGTCCGCGAGTACTGGCTGGTGGATCCGAAAGCCCACACCGTCGAGGTGCGCTGGTTGAATGGTGATCGGTACGTGCTTGCCCAGACCGCGGCAGGCGCCGATTGGGTGCGGTCCACCATCCTGCCGGATCTGACGTTCCAGGCGGAGACCATCTTTCCGGATCCGTCCGGCCACTGACGCGCTCCGCCATCGGATGGAGCCGTCGTCTCTTGAGCCTTTCGAGCCTCTCAGACCTGCCTCGCCAGCCGTCGATGGCCGGATCGCCCGCATGAAGGCCGTCCTCTGCACGCAGTACGGTCCTCCCGAGTCGCTGGTGATTGAGGACGTTCCCTCGCTCGTTCCCGGACCAGGCGAGGTCGTCGTCTCGGTGAAGGCGGCGAGCGTGAATTTCCCCGACACGCTCATCAT
>CAZCEL010000594.1:0-2807 GCA_964497175.1 uncultured Bifidobacteriaceae bacterium | reverse complement strand
GACCGCGCCGCGCGGTGTGGTCGGCCATCCGGCCACCATCCGGATCAGACGGCCCATCGGCGGCGACGTCGCGAGCACATGGCCCGTGATGATCACGAGCGACATCTGGAGCGTGAACGGGATCAGGTCCCAGAAGCCGCGGCCCCAGGCGTCCACCACCTGAACCAGGGTCGACGACGTCGCAAAAACTGCGGCCCCCACCACGATGACGGTCGCCAGCAGCGCGAAGATGAACGCGTCCGGCACCCACCGCTCCGTCCAGTCCGTCAGGGCCAGCGCCATTCGCGCCACCAGACCGGCGCGTTCCTCGTCGGGCCTGTAGTCGATCGCAGCGGGTCGCGGGCTCGGCATGGTCATGGTCGCCCAGATTGTAGACGATGCCCCGGCCGGGCGGTCGGCGACATGACCGCCACCTCACTGTGCGTCGAGCCGACCGATTTCTCGCCGTTGAAGCAACGTCACGAGATCGCCAACGCGAATCGTACCTGCCTGAACGACCTTCGCGTTGATCCCGCGAAGACGAAGGCGTCGCCCGGCGGGTGAATTCACGAACCTCATCGCCTCGATGCCGAAGCGCGAGGCGAACTTGCTGCACCCGGTGTGCGGCTTGTCGGTGACTTCGATGACGGCCGATCCGATCGCCAGCTGCGTACTGGGCGGCACATTCTCCTCGCCCAGATCCAGGTCGATGAACAACTGGTCGCCCGCCAGGGCCCAGCGGCTGATGTCCTGCGCCACAAGGGCCGCCATCCGGGCGTTCATGACGTTGATCTGCGTGTCGGGACTGGGCGATCCCCCGGATGCGCGAGCGGCACGAGCTCGCCAGCTGTCGCCGACCAGTCCGTCGATCGGATCGAGCTGGCCCTGATCGAGGATCTCTCGCTCGCCTGTGCGAGGCCGCCGGACGATCAGGCGCAGCACGCCCTGGTCCGCCGGCGAGCTGCGGATCTGGTCGAGTCCGGCCTCGAGCGCGTCCATGGACAAGTACTTGGGACCTGCGGTCATCATGTCCTCCAGCCCCCGTCATCGCACGACACGCGGCCGCAAGGAGCGGGTAGGCTCTCGGCCAGCGCGTGGCATTGTACGCAAACGCCGATACGCCGAGCCCCCTTCCCTGCCGCTCGGTACTCCGCTACTCTTTGACGTGCCGTGATGCCCGAACCGTCGCTGCTAGCCGTAGGAGTCGCCGCGTTGCTCCTGGCCGCTGCGCCCGGAAGGTCGAGCGCCGTACGCCCGGCGGCCTCGGCGGTTCAGCAGGCCCCGTCGGACGCCACCGCACGGCTGGCACAGGCAGCCATGGCTGGCAATGTGTCGGATCTTCGCGAGGCGCTGGCCGGGGGCGCGGACGTCAACGCGGCCTCCACGGCGAGCATGACTGCACTGGGCGTCGCCGCGCTCTACGGTCACACCACCATCGTCAGCGCGCTGCTGACCGCGGGCGCGAATGTGGCGGCGGACCAAGGAGGGACGACCGCGTTGATGCTGGCGGCCGGCGCCGGACACACCTCTGTCCTTGATGTCCTGATTGCGGGAGGTGCCGACGTCAACGCCAAGGACAAGGACGGCGCGACCGCGCTCATGGTTGCCGCGTCGGCCAATCGCGTGGATGCCGCGCGCGCCCTGCTGGCGCGCGGCGCCAGAGTGAACGAGACTGGCCCGGACGGCGCGTCGGCTCTCGTCGCGGCCGCGTACGGCGGGCACGTGGGCGTGGTGCAGGTCCTCATCGCAAACGGGGCGGACGTCAATCTTCGCGATGGCAGCCGGCGCACGCCGCTGCTCGCAGCGGCGCTCGGGGGGGATACCGGTGTCGCCCGGGCGCTGCTCGACGGCAAGGCCGACCTCAACGCCGAGGACGCGGGCGGGTTGACCGCGTTGACCTACGCGGCCGCCAACGGGCACGCCCCCCTGGTTCAGCTGCTGCAGAAGGCCGGGTTGTCCAAGGGGGCCGATCAGGCGCTCGCGTACGCCGTGCGTGGCTGCTTCACTGACACGGCCAAGATGCTGATCGCTGCCGGAGCCAGGCCCAACGCCCGTGTCGATGGTGCGCCGCCCGTCATGCTCGCTGCGGCCGCCAACTGTCGCGACGTCGTGACAATGCTGATCGATCGCGGTGCCGACGTGAACCTCGCCGACGAGGATGGCAACACCGCGCTCATGGAGGCCGCTGCACAAGGCTTCACCGAGGTGGTCCAGCTGCTGCTCGATCGCGGAGCGAACCTGGAGGCGGCGAACAAGAACAAGCAGACCGCGTGGCTGATCGCGGCCATGCGCGATCAACGCGAGGTGATCGAGATTTTCAGGCGGGCCCGGGAACCTCGGCCCTGAAGCCTGTCGAGGTACGCGGCGCAGCAGGGACTGTGGTGACGCTCAGCGGGTGAGCGAGATCTGTACGAGCTTGCGGTATCGCACCGGCAAGCCGTCCACGAGAGCCGGCCGGTACTTCCAGGCGCGCGCTGCCTCCACGGCTATCCGGTCGTACCGCGCGCTGAGAGAAACCCGCATGGTCGCGCTTTCGACGTTGCCCACCTCGTCGATGACGACCTCGATGACCCCCTGCGCGGCGGTCGCGACCTGACCGGGAAATGGCGGCAGGGTCTGTTTCACGACGACCGGCGGCGTCACCTCGTCATCATCGGGTCCGTAGAGGCGAGGCGCAGCGGGCACGACGGCCGGCTCAGGCGTTGGCTCGGGTTCCGGGGAAGGCGGCGGTGGTGGTGGTGGCGGCGGCGGTGGTGGTGGCGGCGCCGTGGCCGCCGTGCTCAGATCGTAAAAGCCCGCGGCGAGCATCTTCAGGTCCGCCAGCGGCG
>CAZCEL010000593.1:0-2816 GCA_964497175.1 uncultured Bifidobacteriaceae bacterium | reverse complement strand
AGGAGCGCGCATACCGGGCGTATGTAAGTGGCGAGCAACGCAGCCCGGCGGGATGCATCGGCGTCCAGAATGGTGCAGTTATTCCCGGACGGGCCCTTGTTAGGCGTTCGAGATCACGGGCATGACAAGGGCCATTGCGATCGATTCCAACGCGCTGACTTATCTCATTGAGGCGAATCAGGAGAGCTACGACCCCACAACAGAGGTACATCTTGGCGAGCAACGCCTTGAGCCCACCGAATTTCTGGGAATCTCTTGCGATCTCCGTCGGGTCGATGCCGGTCAGATCTCCGGCTCCGGGACATCCCCTGTTCGGCAAGAACTGGTGGACAATCGTGAGCGGCCGATGAAATTATGAGCCGCCGCGGCCGCTCTGCTCTGGGGCATGGGCGACGGCGACCCAATCTTATGGACGTCCAGCCCGACGAGGAGCGGAGTAGGCTGTGCCATGGCCGACCTCCGGTACTTGGGCCGGCGCACGCGGCCGGGTGCGGCTCTAATTCTCCATGACGAGTGACGGGCGGTTGGTCTGCGATCGGTTCCCTCGCTCGTCGAAGTACCATCCGGCCTGGGTCATCGCCGGTGCCAGCGGCGGGGCAAATGCGCTGTGGCTCACCGAGTGGCTCGCCGAAGCACTCGACTTGCGGCCCCACATGCGGGTGTTGGACCTTGGCTGTGGGCTGGCGACGTCATCGATCTTCTTGCGCCGTGAATTTGGGGTTCAGGTCTGGGCCACCGACTTGTGGTTCGATGCCGCGAACAACCTTCAGCGCGTACGGGATGCTGACGTCGACGACGGGGTGTTTCCGATCCACTCGGATGCGCGCTCGTTGCCGTTCGCAACGGAGTTCTTCGACGCGGTCGTGTCCATCGATTCGTTCGCCTACTATGGGACTGACGACCTGTATCTGAACTACCTGGCTCGCTTCCTGAAGCCGGGCGGCGTGATAGGTGTCGCAGGGGCTGGTCTGATGCAGGAGATCGAAGGTTCCGTGCCGGAGCATCTCCGAGCGTGGTGGGAGCCGAGCAACTGTTGCTTGCACTCCGCGGCGTGGTGGCGTCGGCATTGGGAGCGGACCGGCATCCTGGAGATTGACGTGGCCGACACCCTTCCGCATGGCTGGCAATTGTGGCGGGACTGGCAAGCGGCGGTCGCGCCAGAGAACGCAGTGGAGATCCAGGCCGTCGAGGCGGACCGCGGCAGCCATCTGGGCTACGTGCGCCTCGTAGGCCGCCGCCGGGCCGCAGCACGCTTGGACGAGCCGATCGTGTCTGTTTCGAGCGAGTATACGAAGAGGCCCCTGCTCCGAGCAGCCCGTGTCGAATGAGCGGACATTTTGTGTACGGCCTCCCAAGAACCTTGTCGCTGCTACGAGTGAGAAGGGGCGGTGGAGTGGGGCAACGGTGAGCCACCGTAGGCCAGGAGTTCATCGCGTCCCGAAGAACGTCTTGCGCTCGGACGGTCTTGCGGACATCCTAGACGTGCAATGAAAACCCGACCTCACGCCGCCATTCTCGCCGCCGCCTTGGTGATCCTGTCGGGCGACCGCACCACCTGGACGTCCGCGCTGCAGGCGCCGTCGAATCCCCTTCCAGGCGTCAGGCTCTCGCTGGACGAACTGAGGCAGCAGTTCTTCCGGGTCAGTGCGGGCCGTCGACTCAAGCCACGCTCGTGGCCCAACGGCAGCCGTATGGCCGTCGCGTTGAGCTTCGATGTGGACAACGCCACCATCGCCTTGTCGCAGGGTAACACCGCGGCTGGCGATCTCTCGCGCGGCGAGTACGGAGCGATCGAGGGGCTGCCGAGAGTCCTGCGGCTGCTCGACAGGCACGATATCGCCGCCTCCTTCTTCATTCCGGCGGTGTCCGCAGCGCTTCATCCACACATGATCGGCGACATCCTTTCCCGACAGCGGCACGAGATCGGCGTCCACGGCTGGATCCACGAACAGTTGCCCCTTCTCAACAACGAGGCCGAGGAACAGCGCCTGCTCAATCAGTCGATCGAGTACCTGTCCAAGGCCATCGGTAAGCGGCCGGTCGGCTACCGGGCACCGTCGTGGGCATTCAGCAGATACACGATGAAACTGGTGAAGGAGGCTGGGTTCCTGTACGACAGCAGCCTCATGGCCAGTGATGACGCCTACGAGATCCTGCTCGGCGGGCAGCCGACCGGCGTCGTCGAGCTGCCGATCGAGTGGATTCTGGACGACAGTCCGTATTTCGGCGCAACCGCGAACGGGTCGCTGCCGTCCGCCGACTTGGCCCTGCAGACGTTCCAGTCGGAGTTCGATGTCGCATACGACGAAGGTGGGCTCTTCGTCCTGACGATGCACCCCCATCTGATTGGGCATCGTTCGCGCATCGTGCTATTGGATCGTTTGATTACCCATATGAAATCGAAGCGGGGCGTCTGGTTCGCCACACACGAGCAAGTCGCACGGTACGTCAAGACGGCCGGCACAGCGACGCCCTGAAACACGCAGCGGTAACGTGCGCTGCGATCCGCTCTTGGTACGACACGCTTTTGCCTTGACTGGATGGCCCCGCGAGCGTAGCTATATGCCTCACATGACACTCAGACCAGCCTCCCCGCTCTCCATCGCCGTTCTCGGGCTCGCGTCAGCCGCCGCGGTACTGTCGGCCGGGCAACAACCGCGCCCGCCGGCCGCTCCGATGCCAGCCGCCCTCCAGAACTACAGGCCCGTGACGGCCGACCGGCTGAGGCGTCCTGAGCCCGGCGAATGGCTGATGATTCGCCGCACGTACGACGGCTGGGGCTACAGCCCGCTCAACGAGATCACACCGGCCAACGT
>CAZCEL010000592.1:0-2819 GCA_964497175.1 uncultured Bifidobacteriaceae bacterium | reverse complement strand
TACGAGATCATGCCTAGTCTCGTGGGCTCGGAGATGTGTATAAGAGACAGCCCGTATCTCGAGCGTGGGCTCGAAGAATGCGGAGATGTCTCGTCCGAGCTAGGCATGGCCCTTCGTGTGGAGGCGGCGCGTTGCCTTATTTGGACAGGCGCACCTGAGAAGGGCGGCCAGATCCTGGACGAAGTCATGCCTCTCGCGGACCGGCGTGGATCTGAGGCACTTCGCACGCGGGCGCGAATGGTGCGCGCTGATTGGTGTTCGACGACGGGTGACTTCGGCGGTGCAGCGGAAAGCCACAGAGCAGCGGGCCAGCTTGCGCTCGACAGCGGAGATCTCCGGTTGGCGGCGCGCAACCTGCAACTCGCTGGTGGTTTCGCCCTGCACACCGGCAACGTCGAAGACGGCCTCGCGTTCTCCTCGCGCGCGGTAGATATCGCGGGGGAGTCCCACGATCTGGCAACGACCGTCGAAGGTCGAGCGTTGCTAGCGCTCGCTAACCTCATGGCTGGTGAGTGGGCAGCGGCGTTGATGCACGTTGACCGCGGTCGTGAAGCCGCTCGACGTCTGCGTCAGACCCCCCTCATTGCCATCTACTTAACCACGGTGCCCTGGCACGAGCGCATCTGGCGCGCCGCAGCTGGAGAACTCCTCGATGTTGAGCGTGCCATTCGCGAAGCTCCGATGCCTGCGATGTACGCCGGTGCGCGTGCGCTCTTTCTCGCGCGCCTACTCGTGCGTCTGGGCCGGGTTGACGACGCGAAGCGTTCGGTCCAGCCGATGGCGGAAGCCGTCCCAAAGAAGCAGCCGCGATCGGGCTTCGACCTGTGGCTTGCGAGCGCGTCCATGATCGCCGCGACCCTCTGCGACGTGGGCGAACGCGAGCAGGCCGACGCCTGGTACGAACCGCTCAAACCGCATGCCCGGCTCCTCTCTCCGCACGCGGTCCCGGCATTGGAGCTGGGGCGGATCGCATCACTCAACGAACGATGGGATGAAGCAATTGCGTGGCTGGCGCAGGCGGGTGAGATGTGTACACGTCGCCGCGTCCGGCCGTTCGCCGCGCTGGCCGCGTATGAACGCGGCATCGCCCATACGAGGCGCGGCGCCGACCGCGACGGCGTGGCCGCACAGCGATGGCTGAACGAAGCGCTGGCAGCCTTCACCGAGCTTGAGATGCCTTGGTATCGCGACCAGGCACGCCGCCGCCTCGAAGCCCTAACAGGCGCGCGCCCCGGCGGGCTGAGCGCCCGCGAAGCCGAGATCCTGCGGCTGGTCGCGGAAGGACTCACGAACCGCGCGATCGCAAAGCAACTCGTCATCTCAGAGCACACGGTCGTCCGCCATGTGGCGAACATTTTCGCCAAGATCGGCGTGGATAACCGCACGGCCGCAACCGCCTGGGCGCGGCTAGCGGGAGTAGGCGGCACGGCTCTGAGCTGAAGCTCCGGCCCGCTCCCTTCCTGCCTCGTCACTGCTCCGAATAGCAACTTCTTGCGATGCGATCCCCTCATGGCTGCGCGATGATCGCCCGGCTTCTGGCTACCCGGCTCGAAGCAAATGCTAGCCAGGGAGGATGCCCGTGTCGACTCACCGAGGATCAAAAATCAACTTCGGAGCCTTCGCCTTGGCTTTGATCACTGCCGTATCAGTTCAGCTCGGTGTTAGGGACGGCGCCGACGCCCAGACCTGGACGGGCGCACTCAACCTGTCGAACGATGCAGGGACCTCAGTGCTCCCCGACGTGGCACGGACGCCGGACGGGACCGTACACGTGGTCTGGACGGATCAAACGACTCAGGAGCAGCTGTACCGCGCGCAGCCGGCTGGTGGCGCCTGGTCCTCGACCGTGGTGATCGGCACTTACGCGGGCACAACAAGTTTCATGGACGGCGACGCGGTCATCGCCGGCGGGCCGGACGATGCGGTGCACGTCCTGTATACGGACGACAGCTCGGGCGACAGCGAGGTGTACTACCGGACGAAGCCTGCGGCAGGTGCCTGGAGCGCGCCGGTCAACATCTCCAACACGAGCGGCCGCTCCGACTTCGTCGAGGTCGCGGCTGGCGCCGACGGCACCATACACGCGGTCTGGATCGACACGGCGGGCGGCGGCATCTGCTGCGCAGAGACGTACTACGCGTCCAAGCCGCCGGCCGGTGCATGGTCGTCGCCGGTCAACGTGTCCGTGAGCGGGGCAAACGGGTACGGCGCCGCACTCGGGGTCGGCTCCGACGGCACGGCGCACGTGATCTGGGCGGACGAAGATGGCGGCCCCGGCCTGCAGAACATCTACTACGCAGCCAAGCCCGCGGCCGGTTCGTTCAGCGCACCGCTCAACCTCACGGGCACGGCGAGCATCGGTCGCAACATGGGTGGCGTGGCGGTGACGCCGGACCTGGCCGTCCACATCGTCTACTACGAGTGCACCGGCGGGAACTGCGAAGTGATCTACCGCAGCAAGCCGCTGGCGGGCGCCTGGAGCGGCCCCACGAACCTCTCGAACGCCAGCGGGCTCAGTTTGAGTCCCATGCTGGAAGTCGACCCCTTCGGCTCGCTGCACGCACTCTGGTACGACAACACCAACGGGAACTACGACGTGCGCCGCGCCATGCGGCCTCTCGGTGGGAACTGGAGTCCGCCGGAGACCATCGCCCTGACCTCCGGCGCCTCGCAAAGCGCCGAGCTCGCAGTCGGCGCGGACGGCTTCCTCCACGCCGTCTGGCAGGACGACACACCCGGCAGCTTCGACATCTTCTACAGCACAGCCCAGACCTGGACGGGCGCACTCAACCTGTCGAACGATGCAGGGACCTCAGTGC
>CAZCEL010000591.1:654-2821 GCA_964497175.1 uncultured Bifidobacteriaceae bacterium | reverse complement strand
GTGCGCGCCCTCGCTGCGGCCGATCCAGTTGCGCTGCATGGCGTGGATCTGCTGCGGCCACTCCATCCTCGAAAAGTCGAGCAGCTCATCGGCGTACGACGTGATGCGGAAGAACCACTGCTCGAGGTCGCGCTTCGCGACGGCCGTGCCGCAACGTTCGCAGCGCCCGTCGACGACCTGCTCGTTGGCCAGCACCGTCTGGTCGTTGGGGCACCACCACACGGCCGCGTTCGCGCGGTACGCGAGGCCGTGCTCCATCAGCTTCAGGAACCACCATTGCGTCCACCTGTAGTAGTCCGGCGACGCGGTGATCACCTCGCGCGACCAGTCGAACATGGCGCCCATGGACTTCAACTGGCCGCGCATGCGCTCGACGTTCGCCTGCGTCCAAACTGCCGGATGCGCCTGGTTCTTGATCGCGGCGTTCTCCGCCGGCAGCCCGAACGCGTCGAAGCCCATCGGGAAGAGGACGTTGTAGCCGTTCATGCGCTTCCAGCGCGCCTGCGCGTCCGACGGCACCATCGCCCACCAGTGGCCGATGTGCAGGTCGCCGGAGGTGTAGGGGAGCATCGTGAGCGCGTACCACTTCGGGCGCGGATCGTCGTCGGGCGTGAGGTAGAGGCCGTCGGCTTCCCACTTCGCCTGCCACTTTGCCTCGATGGCCTGCGGATCGTAGCGTTCGGCCTGCCGCGGCCGTTCCTTCGTGGATGTTTGCTCGCCCATGGCGCCCTTCCCTGGCGACCGGCGGGTCGCCTCTGCGTCTGTGCCCTCTTCCGGGCGACCCGCCGGCCGCCCCTACCTGGCCGTCGCTAGATCAGTCGTCCGACCGATGGCCGTTGTCCTCTTCCTCGCCGTGCAACGCCGGGCGGATGTTCTTCGTCACGACGCGCAGCTCCAGCAGCAGCGTCGCGATGAGGCTCGCGAACACCGCGACGATGTACGCTTCGGCGCCGATCGCCACGCCGACCGCGGCGACCGTCCAGATCGTCGCGGCGGTCGTCACGCCCTTGATGCTCAACCCCTCGCGGAAGATCAGTCCCGCGCCGAGGAAGCCGATGCCGGTGACGATCTGCGCCGCGATGCGGTCGTCGCCGCCGTAGACGCGCGACATGTCGGCGAATAACGCAGAGCCGACGCACACGAGTGCCATCGTCCGCACGCCGGCGGGATAGCCGCGATACTCGCGTTCGAGCCCGATGATCGCGCCGAGCACGGCCGCGAGCGCCAGCCGCCCGACGATGGCCCACTGGTCTCCGGTATCGATGCTTCCTCCCGCATACACAATGCCCCCCGTCCCAACAGGGACGGAGGGCATAGACTCCGCGGTACCACCCTGGTTCGCCGCCTACTGCGACGCACCTCGATCGCTGTAACGGGCGTACCCGTCGGCGGCTGTCCTTCCGTGGAAGGATTCGCCGCCGCCGCTCCCCGGCGAGATTCAGCGCATGGGTTGCCGGCTCACACCTGCCGCCGGCTCTCTGTCCTTTCCAGCATGGAAAGGCGCGCGCCTACTGCTCCGGTTCGCAGCGCTTGCTGTATGTGGGGCACAGTATACGGGGTTTACGAAGGGGGCCTGCAAGAAGGGGAATCCCTGCCTACGGCCTCAGCGACGGCAATCGACTGCCCCCGCGTTTGCGAGCGCCGACATTGTCGCGTCGCTCGCGGACTGAGAGTGCCGGAACCTGTCGATCGCCGCGTATTCGCCCGGTTCGATGACGCGCTCGACGAAGAGCCCGCTCGGTGGGGTGGGCACCGCCGTTGCACCCGGCGCGGGTGCAGCGAGGACGTAGGGTGACGAACGGCCCTCGAACACCACCAACCGCGACGCCGATGCGTCGATGCGCTCGGCGCCGCCGCAGGTCAGTTGGAAGTTGCCGCGGAGATCGAAGATCCAACCGCCGATTTTGGTAGGCACGGACTCGGCGTCCACGCCCGTGATCCAGGCGATCTGACCGGCACTGGAGTGGACGAGCGAGACGTGGGTCACGCTCGCTCGCACCTCCTCGAGGAGCCGCGAGACGGAACTCACCGCGCTTGCGGTGTCGCGGACAAGGTCGACCGCAGGCACGCGTAAGGGATGAAGCGGGACAAAGTCGCCGAGCGGCACGCCTTGACCGTTGTATGGAAACCCCACCTTCAGCCCACGCTCGACCACCCCGCTCAGCAC
>CAZCEL010000591.1:0-644 GCA_964497175.1 uncultured Bifidobacteriaceae bacterium | reverse complement strand
CGCCCGGACTGGGCGTTGGAGCCGGCGTCGATGTCACGTTCAACTGCGGAGACAGCGCACCAGAGGGTGTGTCGATCGGCGGCGGCCCCGTCGAATCGCAGGCGATCGACAGCCCGCACGACCATGCGGCTGCGACAACTATCGCGAGAGACAGCGCAGTTCGACTCACGCTACGAACATAGCAATGAGCCGGCGCGCGAGCCCGACGTGAACCCTGCGTGCGGCCTACGCGCTACGACCAATTGCCGCCCTCAGGTACGGTTGCTACCCTGCGATCGCTCTCGTGGGGCCGTAGCTCAATTGGGAGAGCGCAACACTGGCAGTGTTGAGGTCAGGGGTTCGAGCCCCCTCGGCTCCACCAAATTTCCTCCGTTCACGTCCGGACCGATCCCCGAACATTCGTCTCGTAGATATGAGGATTCGTGCATGAGGGAGATCCCTGCTTGCCGCGAAGCTGTCCGGTTCGCCTATACTGGTGCCGAGAAGGATCGGCTGCGATCCGGAGCAGTAGGCGCGAAGGCAGAGAGCCGGCGGTGGTGCGAGCCGGCAGCGCTGCGCCGAACTCACCGGTGAGCCGCGACGGTGACCTCTGCGGGCGCTGTCTCTTATACACATCTCCGAGCCCACGAGACTAGGCATGATCT